>NZ_CAMLIX010000176.1 GCF_946479975.1 uncultured Flavobacterium sp. | reverse complement strand
TGGATGGCTAAAAATAAAGATAAAATGTATTATTTGTTATTATTTCTTTGGAGCGCATCTTTTTTGCATCTTTCAATTTCTATATTTTCTCTTTCAGTTATAGGCTTTATGGTTTTATCAAAACAGTTAACCAATGCATAAACTGTTGCAATATGGAAATCTGTAACTCTTGAGTCTACGACGTGATGACTCCCATCAATAATTTCAAATTTTAAACCAACTCTCTCTCCTTTTATTGCCGTTGTATATGAAATAAAAAAGTTAAAATTTCTAATAACTTCGTTTAAATAAGCTAATGGTAATTGATTTTTATCAATGTTTGAAATTAATTCATGTTGAGAATATTGATCATTGCTTTTTGAAATTTTTATTCCAACACGAGCATAATGTCCAGTATATTTTTGGTAGCAACCAAAACCGCTAATTTCAGAATAATCCCAATTTTTTATGTTTTCGTTTATTTTGTTTAATAGTAATGAATATAAAAAATTATCTCTTAATCCAACTTGCTCCATAGTATTTTATCTTTTTAAAAAAGCACACCATCATTAGATATTTGTGCTTTTTCAGAATTTTTATTGGTAAAGAATTGTTTGCTTTAAATATTCATAATATCGGTAACGCGAGAGTCCTGCTTGTGTAGGCAAAGTTTAGTTTTTTGCTCGGCTGTCTTGTGTTCAAGAGCGGTACGCTCTCGATAGGGGGTATTTGAAGTTCAAAAATTTAAGTTTAAATTGATGTAGTATTTTTTTTGTCAATTGTGAGTAGAATAATTTCGCGCATTTTTTTGCCCCATACTTCCCAATTCAATTCTTCGTCAAATTTCTTTCTGGACTGCTCTGATAACTTTTCTAATTTTGAGCGGTCATTCAATAGAGTTTCAATTTGATCAGCATATTCAATTGATTTTGATTCATAAGGTAAAGCAAAACCATTTATATCATTTTCAATAATAGAGCATACTCCTCCAGTATCAGTTGTAATTACAGGAATTCCAAAAGCACTTGCTTCACAAAAGACTATTGGTGTACAATCTGCTCGAGTTGGAACAAATAAAAGATGTGTTTGATATAATATTTTTAAGAATTGATCATATTCTTGGGGATTGTTTTTATTTAAAAATGGTATAACAGTTATATTAGAGTTTGTTATTTGCTCTGTTGGATTGCAACCGCAGATAGTTAATGTAACATCATATCCTCTATCTATTAAAATATTAAAAGCTTCTAAAACAATATCTCCTCCTTTTCTCTTCCAGTTAATTCCGAGGAAAAGTAAATTAATAGTACCGTTAAAATCTTTTTTTATGTCATTTTTGTTTGGCACTCGATCAATGTTAGCGCCAAAACTTACAACATGAACGTTTTTTCTATCAGCTACATAATGATTTAAAACGTGATTAGCTGCCCAATGCGATGAGTAAACTTGAGTTTTAGATTTGCTTATTGCTTGTTGCTCAATCCAGTTTGATTCCTTAATCGATAAAGCAGAAGTACCTGAAAAAGTTGCATAGTATTCATTTATTTGACTATAAGAAGTATCAGCTAAATAGCAGATAGGAATTGAAGTTTTAAGACAGGCAATTTCAGCTGATGCCGAAGGCGCAAATAATACATCTATTTTCTTTTTTTTAGTTTTTTTTTAATTTCATAAGCAAAAAAATTACTAGATATAATACTGTGGACAGTGTTGTAATTTTTAGAAAATATTTTTAAGTGGATTTTCTCAAATAATCGAAGTAGTTTATTTATTGCCTTTGTTTTAGGTATTGGACCAAATAAATATATTTCGTCAAATTCATTCAATAAAGATTGATACATTCTATAGTGAATTCCTGACCAACTTTTTTTATCCCTAGGGTCTGTAGATGTAATAAATCCAATTATTTTTTTTTCTTTCATTTAAGGCTAAAAATTTCTAATTATTTGGAATAGGATTTTATTGTGAAATATCTTTCTTAGATAGCAAAAATACTATTAAAGTTCAATACTCCAACAAGATTAATATATTAATAAAAAACAAGTTGTCATAAAAAAATCCCGCCTCAATTAAGAAACGGGACTTAGTAGATATTCTCTTTTTTTTTATTTTAAACTGTTGCAGCAATCTCTTGTGGCAACGGAATTTGATTTTTAAGTAAATCTTCAAATGTTTCAGCTTGACGAATCAAGATTCCTTGACCGTTCATCCAAAGAACTTCGGCTGGTTTGTATCTTGAATTGTAGTTCGAAGACATTGAGAAACAATATGCTCCGGCATTTCTGAAAGATAAAATGTCTCCTTCTGTAATTTCTGGAATTCTGCGGTTGTTTGCAAAAGTATCAGTCTCACAAATGTATCCTACAACCGAGTAAAAACGCTCTTTTCCTTTTGGGTTTGAGATGTTTTCAATATGGTGTGAAGATCCGTATAACATTGGGCGAATCAAGTGATTGAAACCACTGTCAACTCCAGCAAAAACGGTTGATGTTGTTTGTTTTACTACGTTTACTTTTACCAAGAAATGACCTGCTTCACTCACTAAGAATTTTCCTGGTTCGAAAATCAATGTTAAATCTCTACCGTATTCTGTACAGAAAGCGTTGAATCTTTTAGATAATTTTTTACCTAATTCTTCAATATCTGTTTCGATATCGTCTTTTTTGTAAGGCACTTTGAATCCGCTTCCGAAATCTAAGAATTGTAAATCTTTGAAGTTTTTAGCTGTATCAAACAAGATTTCAGCAGCGTACAAAAATACTTCGATATCTAAAATATCAGATCCTGTGTGCATGTGAATTCCAACAATGCTCATTTTTGTGTTCTCTACAATTCGCAAAATATGCGGAATCTGGTGAACAGAAATACCGAATTTACTATCGATATGCCCAACAGAAATATTGGCATTTCCACCCGCCATTACGTGCGGATTGATACGAATACATACTGGAATATGTGGATGTTTTGTTCCGAATTGCTCCAGAATAGATAAATTGTCGATATTGATTTGTACACCCATTGCAGCAACTTCTTCGATTTCTTCAAGAGAAACGCCGTTTGGTGTAAAGAAAATTTTGTCAGGATCATAGCCAGCGTGAAGTCCTAACTGAACTTCCTGAATCGATACAGTATCTAAACCAGACCCCATGTTCTTTAATAACTGTAGAATCGCAACGTTTGACAATGCCTTCATGGCGTAATTAACTCTTAAATTCTCAACCTTAGAGAATGCTTTAGTTAATCTGTTGTACTGAGATTGGATTTTTTCAGCATCGTAAACATACAATGGACTTCCAAATTGGTCTGCTAACTGCAGTAAATCTTTTGCTTGCATTTTAAAATTATTTTGAGCAAAGTTATTACTCTTTTGTGTATCAGCAAATAAATTGTAGAAAAATAACAAATTATAACAAATTGTTTGTTTTTAAACAAAAAGTTCTTGTTTTTGAGATTTTGTAACTCTTCTTTAGATGCTAGCCCGAAGCTTCGGGACTGAGTTGCTAAGATACTAAGTTTTTTTGCCACGAATTTCACAAATTACACTAATTATGAATGCTGATGAAAATAATTTTATGCCACAGATTATACAGATAAAATGGATTATTTTTTTTCCGCCACGACCCGAGCGATAGCGAACAGGCGAAGCAATTCACGAATTTCTCTAATTTATATTGGGACGCATAAATAATTTTAAACTTTCGCAATCATTGTAAAACATATCCCACGGTTTCAACCGTGGGAAACATATTGTTGCGCATCGCTGATTATCTTTGAGGATTTATATTGTGTCCCCAAGGTTAAAACCTTGGGCTATGTTTGATAAAGAAGTCGTACAAAAAATAAAAATTAGTGAAAATTAGTGAAATTCGTGGCAAACAAAAAAATCCATTTAATCTGTGAAATCAGTGGCAAAAAAACAAAACCCCTGAATGTAAATTCAAGGGTTTGCAGTAGTTATGTTGTTTGTTGGATTAAAGTTTTAATCTTTAAAGTTATAGTAAGAAAAACTCAGTTCCTTAGAACCTTAAAAATTATAGGCTAGGAAGATCTCCTTTTCCTTTAGTAGGCAAGTTTGTAGATCCCATTAGGAATAAATCTACTTCTCTTGCTGCTTCGCGACCTTCTGAAATAGCCCACACGATTAATGATTGTCCTCTTCTCATATCACCAGCAGTGAAAATGTGAGGAACGTTTGTCTGATAGTTATGCGCTTTATAATTGCTTCTCATATCAGTTTCGATACCCAACTGCTCGCTTAACGTTTTCTCTGGACCTGTAAAACCAAGAGCTAATAATGCTAAGTCGCAAGGCCAGATTTTCTCAGAACCTTCTTTTTCGATTAATTCTGGTCTTTGACCTGGAGTCATTTTCCATTGTACTTCAACCGTTTTTAATCCAGTTAATTCACCCTTACTATTTGCGATAAATTCTTTAGTATTGATCAACCAGTTTCTGTCGCAGCCTTCTTCGTGAGAAGAAGATGTTTTCAACTGCAAAGGCCAGAAAGGCCATGGAGTTGATTCGCTTCTTCCAACTGGAGGTTTTGGTAAAATCTCAAAGTTAGTTACCGATTTAGCACCTTGTCTGTTAGAAGTTCCAATACAGTCAGAACCCGTATCTCCACCACCAATAACGATTACATCTTTACCAGTAGCTTTAACTTGTTCTGGAATAGATTCTCCGAATAAAACTTTAGTTTGCTGCGTTAAGAAATCCATTGCTTGAACAACACCTTTGCTTTCGATTCCTTTAGTTGGCAAGCTTCTTCTTTCAGTTGCTCCTCCGCATAAAACGATAGAATCGAATTGGTTTAATTCTTCAACACTGAAATTAACTCCAACATTTACATTCGTTTTAAAAGTGATTCCTTCTGCTTCAAGAACTACTACACGACGGTCGATAATTCCCTTTTCTAATTTGAAATTTGGAATTCCGTAGCGTAATAAACCTCCAATTGCATTGTCTCTTTCAAAAACAGTAACAGTGTGCCCCGCTCTGTTTAATTGCTGAGCAGCTGCAAGTCCCGCAGGACCAGAACCAATAACCGCAACTGTTTTTCCGGTTCTTGTTAAAGGTATTTGTGGTTTAATCCATCCTTCAGCAAAACCTCTTTCAACGATGTTTTTCTCGATGTTTTCGATGGCTACAGGATCTTTGATGATTCCTAATACACATGATTTCTCACATGGAGCAGGGCATAAGCGACCTGTAAATTCTGGGAAGTTGTTTGTAGATTGTAAAATCTTCAGAGCGCTTTCCCATTCTTCCTGATGTACCATGTCGTTGAAATCAGGAATTAAATTTCCTAACGGACAACTACTGTGGCAAAAAGGAATACCACAATCCATACATCTTGAACCTTGTTCTTTTATTTTATCTTTTGCTAACGGAATCGTAAATTCATTGTAGTTGGAAACACGTTCTGCAACTGCCAAATTACTTTCGTCGGCTCTGTTATATTCTTTAAATCCGCCTATTTTACCCATGACATTTTTATTAAATGTAAATGATTAAATTCCAATTTTAAAATCCCAAATTCCAATTTTTTAACCGCAAAGAGCGCAAAGCTTTTTTAATATTCTTTGAGAGTTTTTAAGTTTGCAAAGCTTTGAGGTTAAGTTCAATATAAAATCTGAACTCTAAAATCTAAAATCATTTATCCCGCTATTAATTCTTCTATTTGTTTTTCTTCTGCAATTCTTTTTAATGCTTTCTTGTAATCAGTTGGCATTACTTTTACGAAGTGCTGTTGTTGATTTTCCCAGTCTGCTAAAATTCTTTTTGCTAATGGACTGCTCGTGTACAACGAATGGTTTTTGATCAGTTTTCTTAGTTTCGTAACGTCCTCTTCTTCCAGCTCATCGAATGCAACCATTTCCATGTTACAAACTGTTGCGTCGAATTTTTTGTTCGGATCGTAAACATAAGCCACACCGCCGCTCATACCAGCTGCGAAGTTTCTTCCTGTTTTTCCTAAAACTACCACTGTACCACCTGTCATGTACTCGCATCCGTGATCTCCAATTCCTTCTACAACTGCTGTTGCTCCAGAGTTTCTCACACAGAAACGTTCTCCTGCGATACCATTAATATAAGCCTCTCCGGTAATAGCTCCGTAAAGGGCAACGTTTCCGATAATGATGTTGTCTTCAGGTTTGAAAGTCGCAGTAGGAGGTACTTTTACAATTAATTTTCCTCCAGACAATCCTTTCCCTAAATAATCATTACAGTTTCCGTGAATTTTAAACGACAATCCGTTTGTTGCAAAAGCACCAAAACTTTGTCCAGCAGAACCTTCAAAATCAACTAAAATAGTGTCATCAGGTAATCCTTGTGCGCCATAAATTTTTGAGATTTCGTTACTCAAAATCGCACCTACAGAACGGTCTGTATTTTTAATTTTAAAAGTTACTCTTGTTTTCTCTTTTCTATAGATAGACGGAATCGCTTCTTTGATGATGTCAAAATCCAATACATTTTCAAGTTGGTGATCTTGTTCTGTTGTATTGTGAATTGGTACATGTTTCGCTTTTTCCGGTTTGTATAGAATAGTCGATAAGTCTAAACCATTTGCTTTATAATGTTTGATCGCTTTGTTCACATTTAATTTTTGTGACTGACCAACCATTTCTTTTAAAGTTCTGAAACCTAACTGAGCCATGATTTCTCTCAACTCCTCAGCAATAAAATACATGAAGTTGATTACGTGCTCTGGTGTTCCTTTGAAATTTTTTCTCAATTCAGGATCCTGAGTCGCAATACCAACCGGACAAGTATTTAAGTGACAAGCTCTCATCATGATACATCCAGAAGCTACAAGCGGAGCCGTAGCAAATCCGAATTCTTCTGCACCTAATAAAGCAGCGATCGCCACGTCACGACCAGTTTTCAACTGTCCGTCACACTCTAAAACAACACGGCTTCTTAAGTCGTTCAAGATTAAAGTTTGTTGTGCTTCCGCTAAACCAAGTTCCCACGGAATACCCGTGTGTTGTAATGAAGTTAATGGTGCAGCACCCGTTCCTCCATCATAACCTGAAATTAAGATAACATCTGCTTTTGCTTTGGCAACACCGGCAGCAATGGTTCCAACTCCAACTTCAGAAACTAATTTTACGTTTACACGCGCTTCACGATTTGCGTTTTTCAAATCATAAATCAATTGAGATAAATCCTCAATAGAGTAAATATCGTGGTGAGGCGGAGGCGAAATCAAACCTACATAAGGCGTAGAGTTTCTGGTTTCGGCAATCCACGGCACTACTTTTTCTCCAGGTAACTGACCACCTTCTCCAGGTTTTGCTCCCTGAGCCATTTTAATTTGGATTTCTTTAGCGTTTGTCAAATAGTTGATTGAAACACCAAAACGTCCTGAAGCCACTTGTTTGATTGCAGAGTTTCTAGAATCTCCGTTAATTTCTTTCTGGAAACGTTTTGGATCTTCTCCACCTTCTCCAGAGTTACTTTTTCCACCGATTCTGTTCATTGCAATTGCCAGATTCTCATGCGCTTCTCGCGAAATAGATCCGTAAGACATTGCTCCAGTTTTGAATTTCTTCACAATTTCTGTCCAAGGTTCTACTTCATCAATAGAAATTGGATCTAAATTGTTGAATTCAAATAAACCTCTAATCGTCATTAAGTTAGAGCTTTGCTCGTTTACGGCGTTAGAGTATTCTTTATAACTTTCTGGGCTGTTTAAACGAACCGCTTGTTGTAATTTAGAAATAGTGGTTGGGTTAAACATGTGTTTTTCACCGCCACGTCTCCATCTGTAAATACCTCCAATTTCAAGAGAAAGCAAGTTTGCAATTTTTGAATTTGGGAAAGCTTTTTGGAAACGTTTTTTTACTTCTTTTTCAACTTCCATCAAACCAATTCCTTCAATTCTTGAAGGCGTGTAAGGGAAATATTTAGAGGTAAATGTTTTGTTTAATCCTAAAATCTCGAAAATCTGAGCAGCTCTATACGAATGTAAAGTAGAGATACCAATTTTGTTCATGATTTTTACGATTCCTTTTGCAATCGCTTTGTTGTAATTCATTACAGCATAATCAGCTTTTACTCCAGTAATGAAACCTTGCGCCACCTGATCGTAAATAATTTCGTTTACCATATAAGGATTGATTGCACTTGCACCGTATCCAAATAATAAAGCAAAATGATGAGGTTCTCTAGGTTCTGCAGATTCGATTATGATTCCGAATTTAGAACGAACTTGTAAAATGTTCAAAGAGTGGTGAATGTAAGAACAAGCCAATAACATTGGGATTGGAGCCAATTCTTCACTAACACCTCTATCAGATAAGATAATGATGTTGCATCCTTCTTCAACTGCTTTAAAAGTAGCCTGAACACATTTTTCAAGTGCTCTTTCTAAACCGTTAACTCCTTTTTCTATTTTATATAAAGTAGAAATGGTAGCCGATTTGAAATCTGCGTGATCGATATTTCTGATTTTATCCAAATCCTCATTAGAAACAACTGGATTTTGGATTTTTAGTTTTTTACATTGTTTTGATTCGATTTCGAAAATATTGAAATCTCCTCCAATCGCTAAACTGATATCAGTAATGATTTCCTCACGAATACCATCCAAAGGCGGATTCGTTACCTGAGCAAATAATTGTTTGAAATAGTTGTATAACAATTGTGGTTGGTCTGACAACACTGCCAAAGGCGTATCGTTACCCATAGAACTGATGGCTTCAGCTCCTTGACCTCCCATTGGGTTGATGATTGTTTTTAAATCCTCAATAGTATAGCCAAACAATTTTTGTCTTGTTAAGAAATCTAATTTTTCAACAGGAGTTGCGTTGTTTGTATATGGAATATTAGCTAACGGCAATAAGTTTTCGTCAATCCATTTTTGGTACGGACGTTTTGTAACTATCGCTTTCTTAACTTCCTCGTCTTCGATGATACGACCTTCGTTCATATCAACCAAGAACATTTTTCCTGGCTCTAAACGACCGTGCTGAATTACATCTTCTGGATCGATGTCTAATACACCAATTTCAGATGACATAATTACGAAACCACTATGCGTTAAAGTATAACGAGAAGGACGAAGTCCGTTTCTATCTAGTAATGCACCAATTACATTTCCATCTGTAAACGGAATAGAAGCAGGGCCATCCCAAGGTTCCATGATACACGCGTTGAACTCGTAGAAAGCTTTCTTTTCAGGAGACATTGTCTGGTGTTTTTCCCAAGCTTCAGGAACTACCATCATCATTGCCTCAGGAAGTGAACGACCCGTCATTAATAAAAGTTCAACCACCATATCCATAGAAGCAGAATCTGATTTTCCTTCTAAGATAATTGGGAATAATTTTTTGATATCATCGCCAAAAACTTTGCTTTCCATAAGCTCTTCACGAGCACGCATACGGCTTACATTTCCACGAAGTGTATTGATCTCACCATTATGACACATGTATCTAAACGGCTGCGCTAAGTCCCAAGATGGGAATGTATTAGTAGAGAAACGTTGGTGTACAAGCGCTAAACGCGTCACCAAGTCCGGATCTTTCAAATCAATATAATAACGGCTGATGTCTTCCGGCATCAATAAACCTTTATATATAATAGTAGTTGTCGATAAACTAGTAAAATAAAACATATGGCTTTCTGAGGTTTTAGATCCTCTTACGGCATGTTCTGCGATTTTTCTAGCTGCAAAAAGTTTTGCATTAAATTCATTTTCAGTTAAATCCTGACCGTTTTTAGAAACGAAAACTTGTTTAACTGTTGGTTCTTTTTCTGCGGCAATTTCACCTAGATTTTCAACGTCAACTGGCACATCTCTCCAACCTAAAACTTTTAAGTTCTGGTCTTTAATAGTAGCCTCAAATGCATTAATACAAAAAGAAACTTGGTTTTTGCTTTTTGGTAAAAAAACCATTCCTACTGCATATTCACGCGCTTCAGGGATTTCAAAGTCACAAACTTTCTTAAAAAAATCATGAGGAATGTCGAATAAAATTCCGGCTCCGTCACCAGTTCTTCCATCAGAACTAACGGCACCACGATGTTCTAATTTAATTAAGATGTCTAATGCTTTGTGAATGATATCATTTGACTTAATACCATTCAAATTACAAATAAATCCTGCACCACAATTGTCGTGTTCAAATTCAGGCAGATAAAGCCCTTGTTCTTTAACTCTCATTCTTGATATTTTTTCTACAAAAATAAAGATTTCGTTAAACATAATGTAGTGA
Organism: uncultured Flavobacterium sp.; assembly: GCF_946479975.1. Next base: position 556 of record NZ_CAMLIX010000176.1, on the reverse strand, counting down.
ATTTATATATTTGCTTTCATTTTTGCTGTTATATTAGAAAAAGGGTTCTTAAATGATAAAATTATCAGATAAACCATTGCGAATTGTCAAAATCATAATTACGATTAAAATATATTAAGAAAAATCGTCCTTAAGGTATTGATAACAGTGAAGTTTTTGTTAAATCTCAAACGTTTTAGCGATTTTGTGTTAACTTTTTAGATACAATTGTTTAATGATTTTTTTTCTTTGAATTTAAATAGCCAATGAATCATTTAAGATGCAGTTATTAATTCAAAAAAGATTTTACTATTAAGTTGTATTTTGTTACTTTTGTCGCACTTTTATTCTGAAATAAATTCAGGACCAGACAAATTCTATATTATGAACATACACGAATATCAAGGAAAAGAAATTTTAGCGAGTTACGGAGTACGCATCCAACGCGGGATCGTGGCTAATAATGCAGTTGAAGCTGTGGCTGCTGCAAAACAATTAACTGCCGAAACTGGAACAGGATGGCACGTAATTAAAGCACAAATTCACGCAGGTGGTCTGTTTAATTGGTAAATCCCAC
>NZ_CAMLIX010000175.1 GCF_946479975.1 uncultured Flavobacterium sp. | reverse complement strand
CCATTCCCATTTCACCAGTATTAATGGTAGAAGCAATGGCAAGCAAAGGTACGTGAGAGCGATGTGCATCGTACAAACCGTTAATTAGGTGAACGTGTCCGGGGCCACAACTTCCGGCACAAACCGCAAATCCGTCAAGTTCTGCTTCGGCCGCAGCGGCGTATGCTCCAACTTCTTCATGGCGTACGTGAATCCATTTTATTTTTCCGTTTCTGCGTACTGCATCATTAAAATGATTTAAACTGTCTCCTGTAACTGCATAGACGCGTTTTACTCCAGCCTCTACCAACATTTCGACTAATTGTTCAGCAACTATTTTACTCATTTTTTATATTTTTAAAATTAATATTCAGAAGTCAACATTGGTTATGATTAACTTTCTTACTGATTATATTTTAATATAATTGGGAAATGATGTAAAAGGGCCTTATAAAATTAAGGAAAAGATTTGGTTTTTTGAGAGATTGAAAGGAGTATAGATGTAGTTTTGGGATAAAATTAGGAAAGGTTCAAAAGAACCAAGTTTTTACACTTCGTTTTCTTTGAACCTTTATTCCTTTGAATCTTTGTTGCTTTGATTAAAACGGATCTGCAGTAACTCTAAACTTCATATCTGCTTTTACGGTAACATCTTTCGTTAATGTTTCTTTCAAAGTTACTTGCGTTCTTATTTTGTAGCTGTCAGCTTTAATATATTGATCCAATTTTTTATCGGTACAAATCAAATCGATTGTACTTGTTGTTGCGCTAATATTGTCTTGGTACGCCAATTCAATTTCATCAGAATTTGTTGTTGAAATATACAAATGAACAGACTTTAAAAACGTAAAAGTTTTATCAGAAGGATCGGAGATTATTAATTTAAGCGATCTAATTTTTACATCTTTTACTAAACTGGCTTTTGTTTTATTGTTTTCAAATTGAGCCGAAGAATTGGTAGTTACTTCTGGAGTGATTATTTCCGAAGGCAGATTAATTGGCGAAGAACTTTTGATTTTTATTGAAGCTTCATTCGAAATATTGAAGCTAAGTAAATCATCAACCGTATTACAAGAGGTCAAGAAAACAGATAAGATTACAGTAAGGGCAATAAATTTTGATTTCATAGTTAAATTTTAATTGGGTTTTTTGGTAGATACGAGTTTTTTAGTAAAAAGGTTTTTTTTAGAGTTACAAAGGTTCAAAGTTACAAAGGTTCAAAGAATTTTCTCTTCTAAATTTACCTTTGATCCTTTGTAACTTTGTCTCTTTGAACCTAAAATCGGAACGTTGAAAAAAAAATAAATTTTTTCATTGTTCCGATTTTTCATTTTCGAATATAAAAAGTATTTTTGCGCATGCAACACAACGTACTTATTTTAGATTTCGGATCGCAATATACTCAGCTTATTGCGCGTAGAGTTCGCGAATTAAATATATTCTGCGAAATTTTTCCTTACAATCACATTCCAAGTGATTTATCAAGTTATAAAGCCGTAATTTTAGGAGGAAGCCCTTTTTCTGTTAGAGGAGAAGATGCGCCACATCCTGATTTATCGCAAATTAGAGGTAAAATGCCTTTACTTGCTGTTTGTTACGGAGCTCAATATTTAGCACATTTCAGTGGTGGAGAAGTAGCAGCTTCAAACACAAGAGAATACGGAAGAGCAAATTTATCTTATATTAAAGAAGGCGAAACTTTCTTTGAAGGAGTTTCAGAAAACAGCCAAGTTTGGATGAGTCATAGCGATAGTATCAAAGGACTTCCTACAAATGCTGTTAAATTAGCAAGTACGCATGATGTAGAATACGCAGCTTACAAAATTGAAGGCGAAACTACTTATGCAATTCAATATCATCCAGAAGTTTACCACTCGACAGACGGAGCAAAAATGTTAGAGAACTTTTTGGTGAAAATTGCTGAGGTTCCTCAAAACTTTACACCAAATGCATTCGTAGAAGAAATGGTGGCAGAATTGAAAGAAAAATTAGGAAACGATAAAGTGGTTCTTGGTTTATCTGGAGGGGTAGATTCTACTGTAGCAGCGGTTTTATTAAACAAAGCAATCGGAGAAAATTTATACTGCATCTTCGTAAACAACGGACTTTTACGTAAAAACGAATTCCAAAATGTATTAGATCAATACAAAGGAATGGGATTAAATGTAAAAGGTGTAGATGCCGGAGATCGTTTTCTTGGCGAATTAGCCGGAATTAGCGATCCTGAAACAAAACGTAAAACAATTGGTCGTGTATTTATCGAAGTTTTTGATGATGAATCACACTTATTAGAAGACGTAAAATGGCTGGCGCAAGGAACAATTTATCCTGACGTTATCGAATCGGTTTCTGTAAAAGGACCATCGGCAACTATTAAATCGCACCACAACGTTGGTGGATTGCCAGATTATATGAAATTGAAAATTGTTGAGCCACTTAGAATGCTTTTCAAAGATGAAGTAAGAAGAGTTGGAGCTTCATTAGGTATAGATCCAGAATTATTAGGAAGACATCCTTTCCCAGGACCTGGATTGTCAATCAGAATTTTAGGAGATATTACGCCAGAGAAAGTTCAGATTTTACAAGATGTAGATTCTGTTTTCATCGAAGGATTAAAATCTTGGGGATTATACGATAAAGTTTGGCAGGCTGGAGCAATTTTGCTTCCTGTAAACAGTGTTGGTGTTATGGGTGATGAGCGTACTTATGAAAAAGTAGTGGCGCTTAGAGCTGTAGAATCGACAGACGGAATGACGGCTGACTGGGTTCATTTACCTTACGATTTCTTGATGAAAGTTTCAAATGATATCATCAATAAAGTAAAAGGAGTAAATCGTGTGGTTTACGATATTAGTTCAAAACCACCAGCAACAATTGAGTGGGAATAAGCCTTATTCAATAGATTAAATAACAAAATGCCCATATTTTATGGGCATTTTTTGTTTATAGGTCAGAACAGAAATATTTAATGTTATAAGTTGTAACAAACATATCAATAAGAATAGTGCCATTTTTAAAATTAAGTTACATTTGTAATGCCTTAATTTTTTATAACCTACTATTTATGAGAGAACTTTTAACGATTTCTCTTGTCTTTGTTTTGTCTTTTAACAAAATAACTGCGCAAGATTCAATTATTGAACATCAAATTCAAAAAGGAGAAACTGCTTATTTTATTGCCCAAAAATACAAGGTTTCTATCGACGAGATTTACAAACTCAACCCCGAATCTCAAAACGGAATCAAAGATAATCAGGTTTTAAAGATTCCACTTCATTCAGAAAAAACAAAATCAAAGCAGCAAACTCATATTGTTGCGCTAAAAGAAACTCTTTTTGGTTTGTCTAAACAATACCATGTTTCTGTCGAAGCCATTCAAAATGCCAATTTAGAAATTTTGGCTAACGGACTTCAAACTGGGCAGGAATTAATTATTCCGAAAAATTCAGAGATTTCAAATAAAACAGAAACTACTATTTCTTCAAAAACGACACATCAAGTTGTGGCAAAAGAATCTTTGTTCAGCATTGCGAGGCAATACAATGTTTCGGTTCAGGATTTAGAAAATTTAAATAAAGACATTTTGATTAGTGGATTGCAGATTGGTCAGGCAATCTCAATTCCAAACAAAAGAAAAACGTTAGACGGAAGAGTTCGAGTAATTAATCAGGAAACCGTTTTTCATATTGTGGAAGCTAAGGAAACTAAATTCTCTATTGCTAAGAAATACGGAATTTCAATCGATCAATTAGAATCTCAAAATCCTGAAATCGTAAACGGATTAATTGTTGGAAACAAATTGGCTATCAATACAAAAGAAATAAAACCTGCAAATGAAAGTGAAGAATTGATGCTGGCTCTTGCCGAAAAACAAGTTGTGGTCGAAAAAACAAAAGCCAAAACGGTTGAGATTGATGATTTGAAAGATCGTTTGATTGTTCAGAAAGAAATGAATCAGAAAATTATAAAAATTAATGATTTGAAAGTGAATCTGAATGATATGAATGGTTCTAAAGAAAATTCTGTTGAAAAATTACGTTTGGTTCTAGAAGCCAATAAAAATGTTCAGGATATTTTAATGGCAAAATTAGATTCGTTGGTAAATTCTATGAATAATGATTTGAAAGAATTAAAACGAATGGATGTTTTAAATATTGAAGAATCTAAAAGACTGGAAAAACAATCGTCTGAAGGAATTAATAAAACAAATGAATTATCGTCTCAACTGAAAAAAGAATTGGCAGAAAACAGAAAAGTATATGCTGGTTTAATGAATAAGGTCGAAAAAATCGCAGTTGAGGAAAATCAGGAGTATAAGAAGAAAATCCGCGAAAGCGAAAAAAATAATAGTGTAACTTCAATTCAGCAAAGACTTTCTCTGGATGAAATTAAACGTTACAAAATCGAGCAGGAGCAAGGTGATGCACAAAATCAATTGTTGATTGCAAAAATTGATTCGCTAGATATTCAGAAAAAAATCGAAGTAAAAAGACACATCAGCAAAGCTTCTTATTATAGTATGGAAGCTAGAAAGTTTGATGATAAACTGGCTTTGGTCAAATTGAAAAAATATCAGGATGAAGCCGTTAAAAAACAGAAAGAAAATAATGCTGATGGAAAATCAAAAATAATTTCTTTGGAAGAAATGAAGCAAGAATTGAAAGACAATCCGTTATGAGCTGACAAAACAGTAAAAGTGGAAGTTTATGATAATCTTAGAGAAGTTTCGAATGGGTATTACTTAGTTTTGGGTATATTTACAGACGCAGTTGAGCGCGATAAGTTTATTATGAAACTCATTGATTCTGGAGATTTTAACGCTAGTTTCTTTTTTAATATTAACAGCCTTTCGTACTATGTTTACAGCGATAAATTCGAAAACATGGAAGAAGTGCTTTATCAATGCAAGAAAAAAGAAGAAGATGAGTTATATAAAGAAATTATTATTGCCAAAGTCGAAATCGATTTGAGGTAATTTTGAATGTAATAAACAAACGGCGCGAATTTTGCTTTCAGGAAAATTTGTAAATTGCTTTTGAATAGAAATTAAATTGACTTTAAGCCATACTATGAAATATTATTTAACACTATTATCTTTTGTACTCTTTATCTCTTCAAGTGCTTTTTCTCAGGAAAAGGTGGTTAAGTATAAAGTGTCCAGTGGAGAAACTATTAATCAGATTGCACAGAAATTTAAGGTTACGCCTTATGATATTTACCAGCTAAATCCAGATGCGAGAAATGGTATAACGCCAAATTCAGTATTATTGATTCCTACGAAAACTGGAGAAGCAAAAAAAGAAGTTTCTGAAACTAAAACCGCTGTTTCTTCTGGAAAGGAAGTAATTCATGAAGTACAGCCAAAAGAAACGTTTTACAGCATCGAAAAGAAATATGGAATTTCAGACGAAGCTTTAAAAGCAGCGAATCCATTTTTGGAAAAAACAGGCGTTCAAATCGGACAGAAATTGGTAATTCCTGCAAAAGGAGCTGCTGCGAAAACTGTGGCAAAACCTGCAAAAGAAAAAACTGCTGATAAATATGTTTATCACGACGTGCAGCCAAAAGAGACGAAATTTGGTATTGCAAAACAATACGATATGACTGTTGCAGAATTGGAAAAACGTAATCCGGATATTGTGGCAAATCTTCCAGTAGGTTATAGATTAACAATTAAAGGAACGGCGCCAAAAACCGATCATGCTCCTGCAGAAACAGCAAAGGCAGTTGAAGCTAAGAAACCTGCTGAAACTGCTAAAAAAGCAGTTTCTTACATGGATTATCAAGTAAAACCAAAAGAAACTTTTTATAGTTTAGGAAGAGTTTTTCATTTATCACAAGATGAATTAGTGGCATTAAATCCGTCACTTTCTGAAGGTGTAAAAGAAGGAATGGTTTTAAAAGTTCCTGCGGGATATATTGCGCCTGCTCCAATTATTGCAGCGCAAGTGCCGGTTGAAAAATCGGATGTAAGCAAACCGGTGGAAAATACTGGCGGAGGAATTAAGATTATTGATAAAGTAAAATCTACTGAAAATGAAAATACAGAAGTTGTAGAATTGACTAAGAAAAGAGGTGCAAATGAGCGTAAAAAAGTGGTTTTACTGCTTCCTTTTAATTTAGCTAAAGTTCAGAGTGATACTTCTGGAACGGCAAACAGAATTAAAAATGATAAGTTTTTAAACATGACTTTAGATTTTTATTCTGGAGCTATGATGGCAATTGATTCTGCCAAAACTTTGAAACTTCCAATTGATGTTGCTATTTACGATTCGCAAGAAACCAAAACGACTTCGAATGTTTCTGGTTTGATTTCGAAACTTCAGGATGCAGATGCTGTTATTGGGCCATTTTACCAAAATAATGCAGAATCTACAGCAAATACACTTCGTTTGTATAATGTGCCTGTTATTTCGCCATTGTCAAAAGATACTGCAAATCCGATTGAGAATTTGTATCAATCTATTCCTGCAAATGACGTGATTAGAAATGCTGTTTTTGATTATATGCGTTCTAAAAACGGAAATATTGTAGCCGTTGTAGATAAGAAAAAAGAATCAGTCATTAACTACATCAAACAAAATCAAAAAGGAGTTACATTTGCTTCCTTGACAGAAACGGGAGGTTTGGATGTTGCAAATTTAAAAAGCCTGCTGATTCCTAATCGAATGAATTATGTGGTAATGGAAACTGGAAATACGGCAATGGTTAAAGCTACGATTAAAGCGATGCTTGACTCGCAGAAAACGTGCCAGGTACAATTGGTAATTTTAGAGCCAAACAGCACATTAGATACAGATGAGATTAGTTTTAGTAATTTGGTGAAACTGAAATTAATGTATCCGTCGATTACTCGTGAGAGCGATGAGCAGTCTGTTTTGATTTATGAAAAACAATACCGTTTGAAAAACAAAGCAAATCCAACAACTTATGCAACAAGAGGATTTGACGTAACATTTGATACTATGATGCGTTTGGTGCAGGGAAAAACATTTCAGGAAACAGCTGATATGATGACCACGCAGCAGGTAGATAATAAATTTCAATATTACAGAAAAGAAGATGGCGGACACGCAAATAAAGGAGTGTACATCTTATATTACGATAGTGACTTAACTTTAAAAGTAGCAAATTAATGACATCAAAAGTAACCTATTTAGGCGATTTAAGAACAAAATCAATTCACGTGCAGTCTGGAAGTGAAATTATTTCTGACGCACCATTAGATAATAACGGAAAAGGTGAGGCTTTTTCTCCAACTGATACTGTAGCAAATGCTTTGGCAAGCTGTATGATGACCATTATGGGAATTAAAGCTCGGGATATAGAAGCAGACTTCGTGGGTTCTACAGCCGAAGTAACAAAAATCATGAATGCAGAACCAAGAAGAATCGGTGCAATCGAAATTGTTTTTGACATGCAAGGAGTTGCAGAAGAAAAAAGCAGAACAATCTTAGAACGCGCGGCAATGACTTGTCCGGTATTCTTGAGTTTGAGCAGCGAAATTGAAAAGAAAATTACTTTTAACTGGAAGTAAGTTTTAATTGAGAGATTTACAAAGCCATCTGATTTTTCGGATGGCTTTTTTGTTTTAAATAATCTAATTTGTAGTTGAATTAAAAATTTTCGTAATGCAAATTTTAATTTTTGATAGCATTTACTATTTAATTGCAATAAAAAAATGGATCGATTAAAAACATATTTCTCATGGATTAATGGATATAAAAACTGATTTGCACATAATTAACAAAAATTTCATACCTTAATTAACAATTAACGAAATTTATTATACTACTTTTGTTTTGCAAAAAAAATGCAGATATTTGCATAAATTGCGCATTTAGAAATTATGCTATCAATTTATTTTTATAATAAATATATGAGATAAGCGGTATTTCTAATAGTTGCAAAAAAAATGCACACGTTTTAAATAATTTATAATCACATTTTTTATAAATGATTTTTACAGCTGAACCAAAAAATAAAAACAATATATCATGTTAAAAAGTAAAATTGACAAAGCGACAGGTTTCGAAAAAAGGTTTGAAAACATCAATACAGTTGTTTTTGAAAACTCAACAGAAGCTTCAAAAGAAGTAGCGAAGGAAATTGCATCTTTAATTAAAGAAAAGCAGCAAGAAGGTAAACCATGTATTTTAGGTTTGGCAACAGGTTCTTCTCCAAAAGGATTATATGCTGAATTAGTACGTCTTCATAAAGAAGAGGGTTTGAGTTTTAAGAACGTAATTAGTTTTAATTTGGATGAATATTATCCAATGGAGCCAAATTCAATCAACAGTTATGTTCGTTTTATGAAAGAACTTTTGTTTGATCATGTTGATATTTTACCTGAAAACGCACACGTTCCAGACGGACTTTTGACAAAAGAGCAAATTGCAGACTATTGTCACGAATATGAAGCTAAAATTGAAGCGTTGGGCGGAATCGATTTGCAGATTCTAGGAATTGGAGGTAACGGACATATTGGTTTTAACGAATCTGGTTCGCTTCAAAACTCTAAAACACGTTTGGTGGCTTTAGATCATATTACAAGAGTTGCGGCAAGTAAAGATTTTTACGGTTTAAATAATACGCCAAGAACAGCAATTACGCTTGGAGTTAAAAAAATCATGGAAGCTAAACGAGTGATTTTATTAGCTTGGGGAGAAGGAAAAGCAAATGTTGTAAAAAGATCTGTAGAGGATGAAGTTACTAACAGAGTTCCTGCTTCATTTTTGCAAGAACATAACAATGCGGTTTTTATCTTAGATAAAGAAGCTTCTTCAAAACTAACAAGAATCAATAAGCCTTGGCTAGTTGAGAAAATCGTTTGGACAGACAAATTAACTCGTAAAGCGGTTTTAGGATTGGCATTAGATCTTAAAAAACCAATTTTAATGCTTACAGATGCAGATTATATCGAAAACGGTATGAGCGATTTATTAGCAGATTCTGGTCCGGCTTACGATATTAATATTAAGATTTTCAATAAATTACAAAATACAATTACGGGCTGGCCAGGTGGAAAACCAAATGCAGACGATTCTAACCGTCCAGAAAGAGCAGAGCCGGCTAAAAAACGTGTATTGATTTTTTCTCCGCATCCAGATGATGATATTATTAGTATGGGAGGAACTTTTATGCGTCTTCAGGAACAAGGGCATGAAGTACACGTAGCGTACCAGACTTCTGGAAACATTGCTGTTGCAGATGATGAAGCGTTGCGTTTTGCAAGATTCGTAATTGATTACAACGAAAAATTTGGAATCAAAAGTGCTGAAGCAGATAATATTTACCAAAAAGCACATGCTTTCTTAGAGAATAAAAAGAACAGTGAAATTGATATTCCTGAGGTTCGTTATATTAAAGGTTTGATTAGAAAGGGAGAGGCGAGAGCTACGAGTCATTTTGTAGGTTTGCCAGATTCGCAGATTCACTTTATGGAACTTCCTTTCTATGAAACAGGAACAATTGAGAAAAAACCAATTGGAGCAGAAGATATTCAGCTGACTGTTGATTTAATTGAAAAAATTAAGCCACACCAAATTTACGCAGCTGGAGATTTAGCAGATCCACACGGAACGCATAAAGTTTGTCTAGATGCGATTTTTGAAGCGGTAAAAGTTTTAAAACCAAAAGAGTTTATGAACGACTGCTGGTTATGGTTGTACCGTGGAGCTTGGCAGGAATGGGGAATTGACGAAGTTGAAATGGCGGTTCCAATGAGTCCAGATCAGGTTTTAGAAAAACGTCACGGAATCTTCAAACACCAATCTCAAAAAGATGGAGTTGTTTTTCAAGGAACAGACGCAAGAGAGTTCTGGCAGAGAGCAGAAGATAGAAACCGCGAAACAGCTGAGTTGTACCACCAATTAGGTTTGGCAACTTATGCTGCAATGGAAGCTTTCGTGAGATGGCATTATTAAGAGGCTAAGGTTCTAAGTTGCTAAGATTCTAAGTTTTCCTTAGTCTTTTAGATTAGAATAAATAATATTTTTGAAGCAGGAAGAGAGAATGAAATTATGTTCTTTTTTCTTGCTTCTTTTTTATTTAGGTTCTAAGGTGCTGAGGCGCTGAGGTTCTAAGTTTTTAATCTGGGAGAATCCTTTTAATCTGTGGCAAAAGAAAAAAATAATAGTAGTTTTGCATACAGTGAAATAAGCGGAAAGGTGAATCAGTCTTTCCTCTTGCTTGTTTCCTCTTTAAACAATGGATCAAGATAAAAAACAACTTATAAAATTAGCACACACCAAAATGCCTTTCGGAAAGTACGAAGGACGATATTTAATTGATCTTCCAGAATATTATGTGGTTTGGTATCATACTAAAGGATTTCCAAAAGGAGAATTGGGGCAGCAATTGCAACTTATTTATGAATTAAAGTTGAACGGTTTGGAGGAATTAATTCGCAATATTAAAAAGCAATATCCAAAACCTTAATTAGATTTTTTATTTATTAAGCTTATTTGAATTTAGCTGCGAATTTTTAGTCAAAATTCTGAAAACGTTTCGATTTATAATGCTAGAACTTTAAAAGGTCATTTAAATTGAAAGAAGTCTAAAAATTTGCAAATTATCTCATTCTCGAATTGATAAATTGTCTAATTAAATTTGTACTTTTGCCAAGTTTTTTACACAACTACTTACAAACAAACAACAGAATGAATCAAACAAAATATATTTTTGTTACAGGAGGTGTGACCTCTTCATTAGGAAAAGGGATTATCGCGGCATCTTTGGCAAAATTGTTACAAGGAAGAGGATACCGTACTACTATTCAGAAATTTGATCCGTATATTAACGGCACGGGTGCCGCGGCTGGTGGTGAAGCCGGTCATTTGCGGTTGTCCTTGATATGCTCGGCGAAGCGGGTGCCGAGGCAGCTGTGGATGG
>NZ_CAMLIX010000174.1 GCF_946479975.1 uncultured Flavobacterium sp. | reverse complement strand
AGAAAGAATAAACCCAGGAGACAAAGAACATACCGTTGAAAAAATACTAAAAGTTACCTCTGGTTCAACTCCCGAAATCGGATTAAAAGTAGATGAACTTTATAAATCGGTTATTACAGCAGGAACACATCTTGCACCAAGTATAAAAGTGGCCGAAGCAGCAAAGGTTATTGAGAATTCACAAAGAGATATCAATATTGCCTTTGTAAACGAATTAGCAAAAATATTCAATCTAATGAATATTGATACTCAAGAAGTATTAGAAGCGGCCTCAACAAAATGGAATTTTTTACCATTTAAACCAGGCTTAGTTGGAGGTCATTGCATTGGAGTAGATCCTTATTATTTAGCACAAAGAGCACAAGAATTTGGATATCATCCTGAAATAATTTTAGCAGGACGACGTTTGAATGATAGCATGGGAGAGTACGTAGCGTCACAGATAGTGAAGTTAATGATTAAAAAAGGCATTTCAGTTAATGGTGCTGAATTACTAATGCTGGGAATTACTTTCAAAGAGAATTGTCCAGACGTTAGAAACACAAAAATCGTAGATGTTGTAAAAGCATTAAAAGATTATGGAATAGCAGTTACTATTTTTGATCCTTTAGCTAATTCAGAGGAAGTAAATCGAGAATATAAATTGGAAACTACTAATTCAATACCAAACAAAAAATTTGATGCATTGGTGCTAGGAGTAGCTCATTCACAGTTTCTTCAAATTGATCTTTCAAATTTACAAAAAGAAAAAAGTTTAATTTATGATGTAAAAGGAGTTCTCGGAACTTTAGCTGATAATAGGCTTTAGTTTTTAGCTTTACATTGTTATTTATTTAAAAAAAAATATATGAGTTCAAATCAATCAATTACGCATGTAATCCTTACAGGAGGAGTTGGAAGCAGACTTTGGCCTCTTTCTCGAAAAAGTAGACCAAAACAATATCTCGAAATATTTGAAGGAAAATCTTTATTTGAAATGACAGTTAATAGAAACAGTCATCTGGCAAATAAAGTAATGGTTGTTGGAAACGTTGATAATCATCATTTAAGTGGTCAAGTAATGGATAAAACTAATACTTCATATTTAAATATTATTGAAGCAACCCCTAGAAATACGGCTGCAGCAATTGCTTTTGCAGCATTTGCTTCAGAACCAGACGATATTTTAGTTATTACTCCATCAGATCATATTATTGATCAAATGGATAATTATAATCAAGCAATATCTGAGGCAGTTTCAAAAGCAAATGACGGATTTATAGTTACATTTGGGGTTATACCAACAAAGCCGGAAACTGGTTATGGGTATATTGAAGCTAAAGGAGATAATGTTATTTCGTTTCGTGAAAAACCAAACGAAACAACGGCAAAAGAATTTATTGCAAAACGTAACTTTTTATGGAACAGTGGAATGTTTTGTTTTAAAGCAAGTGTTCTATTAGAAGAATTAAAGCAATTTCAACCAGACGTTTATTCAAAATCAAAAGCAGTTTGGGATGCAAGTAAAGAAGGGTTTTTAGATTTAGATTTATCCCTGGAAATTCCTTCGATTAGTATTGATTATGCTGTAATGGAAAGAAGTAAAAAAATTAAAGTAGTTCCTGCTTCTTTTTCTTGGTCAGATTTAGGTTCTTTTGAATCTGTATATGATTATTTGTACTTAAAAGGACATTCTACAGATGCAAATGGTAATATGGTCATTGGATGTGATAAACATACGACCTTCTTAGGCCTAAAAAATACGATTTTTGTGTACACTGAAACAGCAAATTTAATTTTACAGAAAGAAAATTCACAAGATGTAAAAGATATTTACAGTGAATTAGAAAAACAAAATTCTGAATTACTAAATTAGAAAATTAGAAAATGAAAAAAATACTTATAACTGGCGGTGCGGGTTTTATTGGCTCTCACGTGGTAAGACGTTTTGTTAATAAATATCCTGAATATCAGATTTTCAATTTGGATGCTTTGACTTATGCAGGTAATTTAGAAAATATAAAAGACATTGAAGCTAAATCAAATTATACTTTTATTAAAGGAGATATTGTTGATGAGACTTTCATTAATGAGCTTTTTTCACTTCATAATTTTGATGGAGTTCTTCATTTAGCGGCAGAATCTCATGTAGATCGTTCGATTGAGGATCCATTGGCATTTGTAAAAACAAATGTAATTGGAACAATGAATTTGTTAAATGCCGCTAAAAACCAGTGGAAAGATAATTTTGAAGGGAAAAGATTTTATCATATCAGTACTGACGAAGTTTACGGCTCATTGGGAGCTGAAGGGCTTTTTACTGAAACTACTTCGTATGATCCAAATTCACCTTATTCTGCTTCTAAAGCAAGTTCAGATCACTTTGTAAGAGCATACGGTGAGACTTATGGTTTGCCATACGTATTAACAAATTGTTCAAACAATTATGGTTCATATCATTTTCCAGAAAAATTAATTCCTCTTTTTATAAATAATATAATCAACCATAAACCTTTGCCAGTTTATGGTGACGGAAATTATACGAGAGATTGGTTATTTGTGGAAGATCATGCAATTGCTATTGATTTGGTTTTCCATAAAGGAAAAAACCACGAAACTTATAATATTGGAGGTTTTAATGAATGGAAGAATATTGATTTGGTTAAGCTTTTATGCAGTATTATGGATGAAAAATTAGGAAGATTAAAAGGTGAATCTCAAAATTTAATTACATATGTAAAAGATAGACCAGGTCACGACTTACGTTATGCAATTGATGCTTCAAAAATTAATAAAGAATTAGGATGGGAGCCTTCAGTAACTTTCGAAGAAGGTTTAGAGAAAACGATTAACTGGTATTTGAATAATAAAGACTGGCTGGAAAATGTGACCTCTGGAGTTTATAAAGAATACTATCAAAAACAATATTCATAGTAAATGAAAAAAATAGTTTATATTCTTTCCTTGCTTTTTATACTTACTGTTTCTTTAAGTGTAAATGCGCAGGATATAATGAAGTCTAAAGACTTAAGTACAGTTAATGTTGATTATTTATCTGATGATGATTTGTCAAAAATTAGCGCACAATTAAAAAGCAATAATACTACTATTGATCAAGTTGAGCAAGTGGTATTATCAAAAGGGATGAGTCAAGCTAATTTTAATAAATTAAAAGCTAAGCTGAATGAATATCAGAAGAAAAATTCAATTGCAGATAAAAGTGCTGAAAAGTCTCTAGAAAATAACGCTGATGCTGGAAGAAAACAAGAAAGTATTAAGAATATAAAAGTAAAAGATTCTACAAATGCTATTATTTTTGGATCTGAATTGTTTGATAACCCAACACTTAATTTTGAGCCGGATTTAAAAATGGCAACTCCTGTAAATTATATTTTGGGTCCTGGTGATGAAATACAAGTGACGGTGTATGGCGTACAGGAATATAATGGAAATCTTCCTGTTAGTGTTGAAGGGCAAATTTCAATTGAATATGTAGGCCAGATTTCAGTTTCCGGGATGACTATAGAAGCAGCAACGCAAAAAATAAAAGCATCAATAGCAAGAGTATATAGTACCGTTAGATCTGGACAATCACAAGTAAGTGTGAGCTTAGGTAAAATTAGAACCATTAAGATTACGGTAGTTGGAGGGAAACAACCAGGAAACTATTCAATTTCTTCTCTAGCTACAGTTTATAATGCTTTACATTTGGCAGGTGGTCCAGGAAAAAATGGGAGTTACAGAAATATTGAGTTAATACGTAATAATAGGGTTTATAAGAATATTGACATTTACAGATTTTTGGTAAAGGGGGATCAATCGGACAATGTAAGTTTAAAGGAAAATGATGTAATTAGAATTCCAGCTTACAGTCAAAGAGTTACAGTAGAAGGAGAAGTAAAGCGTCCAGGAATTTTTGAAATGAAAAAGGGAGAGAAATTTAGTGATTTATTAAATTTTGCTTCAGGCTTTAATGAATTTGCCTATACAGCTTCTGTAAATGTGGTGCAAAAAACAGGAAAAGAGTTTAAAGTACATGACATAAATGAAAGTGAATATACTTCTTATCAGCCACAGTCTGGGGATGTTTTTAGAGTTACTAGAATATTAAATCGTTTTGAAAATCGTATTAAAATCGAAGGTGCAGTCTTTAGGCCAGATTACTATTCCTTTACAGAGAGAATGAGGATTTCGGACCTTATTACCAGAGCTGAAGGTTTAAAGGAAGATGCTTATAGTAAAAGAGCTAAAATAATTCGTTTGAAGACAGATTTAACTACTGAAATTGTTAATGTTGATCTAGGCGCGGCTTTATCAGGTGATTTAAATGCTGATGTAGAATTAAAAAGAGAAGATGTGGTAACTGTTTATTCTATTTTAGATTTTAGAGAAGAGTATAAAGTTACAATCGATGGAGAAGTAAAAAATCCTGGGGTATACGATTTTTTTGAAAATCTTACTTTAAATGATTTGGTAGTTCAAGTTGGAGGATTAACAGGTTCAGCTTCTAAAAGAGTTGAAATTGCAAGAATGGTTAAATCAGATGCAATTGATGATGCTGATCCCAAACGAATTGAACTTGTGGAGTTGGAGATAACTGCTGATAATAATGAACAAATTAAAAACTTTGTTTTAAAACCTTTTGATGTAATTAATATTAGAAGAATGGCGGTTTATGAAAAGCCTGAGATGGTAACTGTTTCTGGCGCTTTTACATATCCAGGTAAGTATGTGTTAGCTAACAAAAAAGAAACTGTTTATAACGTTGTAATGAGGGCAGGTGGTTTAACTTCAATAGCTAATTTGGATGGTATGAAGATTAAAAGGCCAATTAAAGAAGAGCAAATTGAAACCTTGCAGCGTATAGATTTGAATATCAATAAAAATGACACTTTAAAAGGGAAATTAGCAAAGAAATTAAAAGAAGATTTAAGGTATGCTACAATTCCTGTAAATTGGGAGAAAATTGTAAAAGATAAAAATCATTTTTCAAATGTTACTTTATTTCCGGGAGATGAAATTGAGGTAGCTGTTTATAGTGAGGGGGTTAGGGTAACTGGTAATGTTTTATTAACCTCTGAAATTCCATACAGAAGTGGTAAGGGATTTAAGTATTATATAAATTCTGTTGGTGGAGTTGATAGTAAAGGATGGAAGAAAAAAGCGTACATAATTTATCCAAATGGAAAAGCTGATGTAACAAGTTCTTTTTTATTTTTTAAATCTTATCCAAAAGTTGAGCCAGATTCTCAAATTGTTGTTCCAGAAAGACCAGAAAGAAAGAAAATGAGTGCTGGAGAGTGGGCAGGTTTGGGAACTGCATTTGCTAGTTTAGCATTATTAATTGTTACTGTCTTTAAATAAATTTTGATGGATAAAATACCTGTTCAAAACGATGAACTATCGTTAAAGGATTTAATAGGGAAAATTAAAGAATGGAAGAATTATTTGCTTTCTAAATGGAAGATTGTCGTGTTAATTGCTTTCATAGGAGCTGCACTTGGTTTAACTTATTCGATTATTAAAAAACCAGTATATAAAGCTACTCTTTCTTTTGCCTTAGAGGATGAAAAATCTGGAGGCATAGGAGGTGCCTTAGGATTGGCTAGCACATTTGGCCTAGATATAGGCGGAAGTGGTGGAGGAATTTTTGCAGGATCAAACTTAACAGAATTGTTTAAATCCAGGGCAATGGTTGAAAAGACATTGCTTTCACCTGTTACTTTTGAAGGTAAAAATATGTCTTTGGTAGAAATGTATATTGAAATTAATAAATTACGAGAAGTATGGAATAAAGATCCTAAGCATGCATCAATAAAATTTTTACCAAATTCAGACCGAACTCAATTTACAAGGGTACAAGATAGTATTTTAGGTGACATATATAATAATTTATCTAAGGCAGGATTAAGTGTAGGTCAAAAAGATAAAAAGGTATCCATTATAAGTATTGATGTTTCTTCCACAAATGAGTTGTTTGCTAAGTTTTTTTGCGAATCGCTAGCCAATCAAGTAGGTCTTTTCTATATAAATACCAAAAGTAAAAGAGCTCGAATAAATATGCAGATATTAGAACGTCAGGTAGATTCTGTTCGTAGGGAGCTAAATACTGCTATCACAGGTGTAGCAATTGCAAATGATAATACATTTGGCTTAAATCCTGCTCTGAATGTAAAAAGAGCTCCATCCGCAAAAAGACAGGTTGATGTTCAGGCTAACACAGCTATATTAACAGAATTGGTTAAGCAAACAGAACTTGCAAAAGTAACGCTGAGAAAAGAAACTCCTCTAATTCAAGTTGTAGACAGGCCAATATTGCCTTTAGCAAAAGAACGTTTTGGGAAAGCCAAAGGAATCCTTCTAGGAGGTTTTGCAGGAGCCTTTTTAACGATTATTTATTTGATGTTGAAAAGATTATTGAATTATTTTCTTTAAATAAAATTTTATGAAACCTATAATATTAGATTTTCCAAAAATTCAGGATCCAAGAGGAAATCTTACATTTTTACAAAATCCAAATCAAATTCCATTTGAAATTAAAAGAACTTTTTGGACCTATGATGTTCCTGGTGGAGAGGTTAGAGGAGGACATGCATATAAGAATCAAGAAGAAGTAATTATAGCTTTAAGCGGAAGTTTTGATGTGGTAATAACTAATCCTGACGGTTCAACTGAAAAAATTTCATTAAATAGAAGTTATTACGGGTTATATCTACCAGCAAAAACTTGGAAACATATGGAAAATTTTTCAACCAATTCCTTAGCATTACATGTTTCAAGTGAAGTCTTTTCTCAGGATGATTACATAAGAGATTTTGAGGAATTTAAACAAGAGTTAGAAAATGAGTAATAGAAAAACTGTTTTTGATTGTAATCTTTTGTACTTAGAACAAAAAGGCGATAGAAATGGACATATAACAGCTGTTAATAATAATGTTGAAATTCCTTTCGATACAAAAAGGATTTTTTATTTGTATGACATTCCTGGGGGAGAATCTCGTGGAGCTCATGCACATAAAGAATGTCATCAATTTTTGGTTGCGGCTAGTGGTAGTTTTGAAGTCTTATTAGATGATGGAGTAACTAAAAGGCAGGTACTTTTAAATAGATCTGATTTAGGATTACATGTGCCTCCAGGTATTTGGGCTTCAGAAATTAATTTTTCTAGCGGTTCTATTTGTTTGGTTTTAGCGTCTCATGAATACAGCGAAATTGATTATATAAGAAATTATGAAGAATATTTAAAGTATATAAAATAATGAAAAAAATATTAATAGCTGGAGCTGGTGGAGCTCCATCAGAAGGAGTGATTAATTCGCTTTTAATTAGTAAAAAAGGTGAACAGGTTATTGGAATGGGAAGTGAACCCACTGATCTAGTATTGTCAAATGCTCAAAAGAAATACGCTGTACCCTATGCCGATTCCCCAGATTATTTAGATTCATTATTAAAGATCTTGAATGAAGAGAAACCTGATTTAGTTCACTTCCAAAATGATTTAGAGATATTTTATGCTTCACAATATCGTGATGCTATTCATGCTACTGGAGCAAAAACATTTATGCCGGATCATGATGTAATTGACACTTGCGTGCATAAATATAAGACATATTTAAAACTTAAAGATGCAGGTGTTAAAGTCCCTAAAAATTTACTTATAAATAATGAGGAGGATTTAAAAAATGCTTTTAAGGAATTAGGAGATAAAGACGGAAAAATTTGGTTGCGTGCTTCTTCAATTGGAGGAGGCGGTAAAGGGGCTCTTCCGACTAACGACTTTGCTCTTGCAAAAGGTTGGATTGATCGTTATAACGGTTGGGGTGATTTTGTGGCCGCAGAAATGTTAACTCCTGATACAGTTACTTGGTTGTCAATTTGGTATGAAGGAGAATTGATAGTTGCACAAACAAGAATTCGTAAAGGCTGGACTCATGGTAATAGAACGGTATCAGGTGTTACAGGAGTAACTAAAGTAGGACAAACTTTTTCTGATAAATTAGTTGATGAGGTAGCTTTAAATACTGTGAAAGCGGTTACAAGTAAACCTCATGGTATTTTTGGAGTTGACATGGCTTATGATAGCGATGGAATTCCAAATCCTACTGAAATAAATATCTCAAGATTTTTTACAACAGTGCTATTTTTTACTGAAGCTGGTCTAAATATGCCTGAGATTTTTAAAGATTTAGCACTTTATGGAGAAAAACCAAATCTTGAAAAAGTAGTAAATCCTTTAGAAGATGGTTTATTATGGCTTAGAGGAATGGATACACTTCCAAAAATATTTAGACCTGAACAGATTGAACAAGAGATATATCATTTATAATGGTTTTATTAACAGGTACTAGTGGATTTATAGGTTCTGCTCTTTTAGATAAAATTATTTCTATTTATGGAGCTTCTAATGTAATTGCACTTACTTCAAAACCAATAGATAAATGCAATTATTTACTGCACAATAATTATAATTTCGACCCTGATTTTTTTATAGAATCAGGGTTTGAGGATATTGAAATAATTATTCATGCAGGAGCATTTACTCCTAAAAAAGGAAGTCAGGCTAATGATTGTTTCGAATGTACGAGCAATATTAAAAATACTGAAAATCTTTTAAAAGCAAATCTTCCAAATTTGAAAAAATTTATTTTTTTAAGTACGTTAGATGTTTATAGTGTATTTGATGGCGTTCTAAAGGAGGATTCTCCTGTTATTCCAGATTCGTTATATGGTCAGTCGAAGGTTTATTGTGAAAAAATGATTGCATCTTGGGCAAATCAAAGAAATATATTACATCAAATATTACGCATTGGACACGTATATGGTCCCGGAGAAGAACAATATCAGAAAGTGATTCCTGTAATGATTAAAAAGATATTACAGAATGAATCTCTTCAGATTTTAGGTACAGGTGATGTGATTCGCTCATTTATTTACATAGAAGATGTAATTAGTGCAATTGTTAAATCGATAGATTTAGAACTATTTGATGGTCCAATCAATATTGTTGGAGGAAAACAAATTAGTATAATAGATTTAGCAAAGTTGCTTATTAAAAATGCTAAATCAAGTACAATTATTGAATTTATTGAGGCTTCGAGTATTGCTCAAAGAGATTTTATTTTTGACAATTCTAAAATGAAAAATAAATTATTAAAAGAGGAAATTGATTTATCTGTTGGTTTAATGTTGGAATATAATTATATGAAGAATTTATCAAAATGAAAATATTTTTTGACTTAGACGGAACACTTTTAGATTCAAAACCGAGATTATATCATTTATTTCAATTTCTAGTACCAGAATCAAAATTAACATTTGAAAATTACTGGAATTTCAAACAAGACAAGATTTCGCATAGAGATTTACTTATTAAACATTTTAATTATAATGATGAAACTATTTCTAAATTCACTAAAGAATGGATGTCATTAATTGAAGCCCCTGAATGGTTAAGTTATGATAAACTCATTACGGGAGTAAAACCATTTTTAGATTCGCTAAAGGATACAAATGAATTATATGTTGTTACTGCTCGACAAAGTGAACAAGTTGCTCGTAAACAGATAGAGGATCTTGGATTGGAAGGTATATTTAAAGATATTTTGGTAACATTACAAAAAACGGAAAAGAAGGATCTCATTAGGGATCGTTTTAAATTAAAAAAAAATGATTGGATAATAGGAGACACAGGTAAGGATATTGATACTGGTAAATCCTTAAAAATTAAAACAGCTGCAGTATTGTCTGGATTTGTGTCAGAATATCATTTAAAAACATATTTTCCTGATATAATCGTTGAAAATGTTACGTATTTAAACTTCTAAAATGGAAAAGAATTTAATAAATCAAAGAAAAATTACATTCAGACAAAAAATATTATCATTTTATCTAAAAATGAAGTATAATGATAGATTAATTGTTAATGGACCCATAAGAATTTTGGGAGATTTACCCGTTTTTAAATTACCAGGAAACGGTAAAATTACATTGGGTCAAAAAGTGGTGTTAAATTCTGATAGTGAAAATACAAATACAGCATTAACAAATAAATGTACACTTGTATGTGGTTTGAATGGTAACATAAATATTGGAGATAGTTCTATGTTAAATGGAGTTTCTGTAACTTCTTACCTAAAAGTAAATATTGGTTCAAATTGTCAGATAGCGTCATGTACTCTAATTACTGATACTGATTTTCATCCGATAAGCCCAGAAATGCGTTATCGAGAATCTATGGGACATAAAATTGATCATAATTTGGTTAATAAAAAAGAAGTAAATATTGAAGATAACGTTTGGATAGGGTGGGGCTGTACAATATTGAAAGGAGTTACCATAGGTGAAAACAGTATCATTGCGGCTGGGTCTGTTGTTGTTAGTGATATTCCAAAAAATGTTATAGCTGGAGGTAATCCAGCAATTGTTAAAAAGCAAATTTAAAATCTAAATATAAAAAGTAGGGAATGGTTAAATTTTTAGACTTACAAAAAATAAACGCTCTTTATGCAGATGAGTTAAAACAAGTCGCAGCTGAAGTAATTGATAGTGGTTGGTATTTGTTAGGAGAACGAGTAAAACAGTTTGAAAATAATTTACAGACTTTTCAAGAAGGCGGAAATGCAATAGCAGTGGCTAATGGATTGGATGCATTGCGTCTTATTTTTAGAGCTTATCTCGAATTAGGTATTATGAAAGAAGGAGACGAAGTAATCGTTCCTGCTAATACATATATAGCATCAGTTTTAGCAATAACTGATAATAGATTAGTTCCGGTTTTGGTAGAACCTGATTTAAATACTTTTAACTTAGATTTAAATTTAATTGAAAGTAAAATAACAGCAAAGACAAAAGCAATTTTGGTAGTACATCTTTATGGTCGTGTTTGTTGGAATGATAATTTAGAAGCACTAGCGAAAAAGCATGGGCTAAAAGTTATTGAAGATAATGCTCAAGCAATCGGCGCCAGATGGAAAGGAATA
>NZ_CAMLIX010000173.1 GCF_946479975.1 uncultured Flavobacterium sp. | reverse complement strand
GGCCATAAAATTGATGATTGAATTGATAAATCCTGTAAAGTAGCTAAAATCTAATACCGAAGTTAGTTTAGAATCTTTTATAACTTTATTTAAATCAATATGTTGAATATTAAAATAGGCTTCAAGATTTCTCTCCGTCTCCATAAATTTGGTCTGCAAATGTGCCGTATCTAAAAGAGCTAAATTATTTGCCTGAGATATAATAAGCGGCACAAATAAAAGTATAAAACCGACAATTAGAAAAATAAAAAGAATAATTGTGGTGGTTGCAGCCATGGTATTGCTGAACTTCAATTTGTTTTTTAAAAATAAAATCAGCGGATTTGAAAGTAGGCATAACAGCAATGAAACGCACAGATATACAATTACAGTTTGAATGCTATATAAAAAATATAAAACGATGCCAATTATTAAGATTGTAGCTAAAGCTCTTAGAATTCCGTTAGAAATAGTTTTTGACGTGATCATGTTTAAAGTTTAGAATATAAATATAGCAAAAAGCATTTTAAAATATTGACTTAAATAAAAAAAGCGAGATGAAAATCATCTCGCTTTAAATGCTGTTTGGCTAGCAATTATTGTGCAAATGCTGCTCTAGCACCTCCAGAAGTAAATATTGCCGCAATTCTATTTTTTTGACCTGTTGAAAACATATACATTGCTGCATCATCAACATAATCCATGTAGTTCATTGTCATTTCTACAGGAGTTCCAGAACAAGTGCTGTAATGCGGATATGCAGGAACGCCATAGTTTTCTTCGTTGTGAGTTGGAGTGTCAGACACAAGATCGCTTCCGCAAGTTGCATCTCCCCAAATATGACGTAAGTTCATCCAGTGACCTACTTCGTGAGTTCCAGTTCTTCCTAAGTTAAATGGAGCATTTGCAGAACCAGATAATCCGAAATAACGAGAATCGATTACAACTCCATCTGTAGAAGAAGCACCTCCAGGAAATTGAGCATAACCTAAAATACCACCACCAATGTTACAAGACCAAAGGTTTAATTTCGTAGTAGGAGAAGTTGGTGCAATACCGCCTTGAGCTGTTTTTTTCATAGCGTCATTAGTTCCCCAAGAAGTTTTAGTAGTCGATTTTCTAATGATCTGATCTAATTTAAATGTGATCCCAACATTTGCTTTAACTCCAGAAAATAATGCAGGTACACTATTGTAATCTGAGTTTAACGCATTAAAATCTTTGTTTAATACATCAATTTGTGATTGAATTTGAGCATCAGAAATATTCTGAGCTGTTGTTCTGTACAAAACATTTACTACAACTGGAATTTCGATTTTGCCATTTACCAATCGTCCAGTAAAACTTGAACCAGCATGTTTTGCTGTAAAAGTTTCAATTTCATTCATTTTAATAGCCAGCATCGGGTTGGCTTTCAATTGTGCTTCCAGAACTTCCTGCGTCGCGCATCCTCTTCGAGAAGCTGCAACTGCATCTGGATTAGCAGATTCAGATTGTTCATTTTGACAAGCAAATAGCATCAAAGCTACGAATGTGGTAATAATAACTTTTTTCATAATAATTTGGGTTTTTTGTTATAAAAACATTGTTTGGTTAATTATTTATGCAATTTTATAACAAAATCTCTTTTCTCACCAAAAAAATATACAAATTATTTGTGAGAATTTTAACAAACCCTTACAGTTGCTCATTCTTACAAAAAATTAACAAAAATTATTAGTATGTATTTTCTTTCTTTTTATTTTTTTTCGTGCATTTCGTCTTGATTATTTGCACTTTATCGATTATTTATTGTTTTTCTTTAAGTCATCTTTTGCAACGTAAATAGAAAATGCAATGTCGGCGCCGTCTATTTGGATAACGTTCTCTTTATGTGTCATAATACCTAATCCGTGTTCAGAATCCCAAGAACATGAAAAAAGAAAGCCGATATATGGAATATCTTCTTTATACACAGGCATTACATAAAAAGTTCCAAGAGATAATAGATCAGAAAATCCGTTAATGTCTAGGAGATCAGGCATAAAATCCTTTTTCTCTTCTTCTGAATAATTATAAACGTTTTGCAGTTCGGGATATTTTTCAAGAAGGGATGTCAAAATACTTTTCAAAATTTGCTCTTGATTATCTTTTAAATATTTTAAACCATTAGAATGTTTTTTATTTGGCTTTTTGTAGGTATCAATATCATTTTTTAAGATAGTAAAATGAATTTCATCATCCTCCTCTTTAAAAAATTTTCGCCAGTATTCTAATGAAATGGTGTGGTACACTTCTTCATCTTCATCGTCATCTTCATCATTTGGAAGTTCTCTTGGGTTTTCAAGATGCTTATTGAAGAATTCATAACAAAAAGGAGCTCTTGTAAAAATATATTCTGGATTCTCCGAATAGGATAAATTAAAAAAATAAAGTGCTTTTTCTTCATTGCCACATTCTAAACAGCATTCTCCTTTGTAGTAATTTCTAATATAAGTTGGGTTTCTGTTGGCTGAAGAATGCAGGTCATCAAAATCAAGCCATCTCATCATATTTTCACAATCTTGCACCCAAATATATTCATTTGTCATTCGTCCGATTATAATAATACTTTGATAAATATTATATTTTTCGTCATCGGCTTGCTGCCATTTTTCTTCAATAAATTTTATTAGATCTTCATGAGTTAATTTATTGGTTTTTAAAGAGAACTTGTCGAGATATAGATCTATTTCTTGTATTATAGTTGCTGCGTTTGACATTTTATTTCTTTTTTATTTTTGAATTTATAGAAATGTAAAGTTACCACAATAAAATATTGTAGTATAATATTTACATTAAAAAAATGGAATGATTTACAAAGAAGTAATCTCATAAAGTGCAATACTTGCCGCCTGAACCACATTCATGCTGCTATTTTTGCCAAACATGTTGATGTGAACAATTTGATGAGAAAGTTTAAGAAGTTCGTCTGAAATTCCGTTTATTTCGCTGCCAATTAAAAGGGCGATTTTTTTATTTTCTGGAATTGTAACTTCTTTTAGAGGTTTGCTGTTTGAAGCGATTTCAAGAGAAATAATTTCGAAATCATTGTCCAATAGAAAGGATTGAAGTTCGCTAAATTCTTCAATGACAGAATGAGCCACATGAAGGTGTGTGCTTCTAGAAGTTTTGTTTATTTTGCGGGGGGTAAGCGGAATATCTTTTCCAAAAAAGACAATTTTTTCTACTCCAAAAGCTTCCGAAATTCGGAACAAAGAACCAATATTCTGCTGAAAATACATATGATCACAAACTAAGGTAATCGGAAATGTTTTTCTCTCAAATTGATTTTCTTCGTGAGTCAGCTGCACTTTGTAGAATTTTAATTGGTAAAAATATAATTGATAATGTTGGCACCCATTTTCAGCGCTTTGTCTCTTACGTTTGCAGGATCATTAT
The DNA here is from genome assembly GCF_946479975.1 of uncultured Flavobacterium sp. Next base: position 7,565 of record NZ_CAMLIX010000173.1, on the reverse strand, counting down.
GTACTTCGGCATCTTCCCAGCCGTCGCCCAAATCGCATTCGTACGTATAAAGTAAGACCAATTTATTGTCTACAAAAATTCCGAAAGCTTGAGGACGAGTTCCGTCATGCTCATGAATTTTTGGTAATCCGTTTGGAAACGGAAATGGTTTTTGAAAAATAGGATGATTGGCCGGAATTTCAATTAAATTATTATTCGGAAATATCTTTTTGATTTCTTTTCTAATAAACTGATCCATTCCATAATTGTCGTCAATATGAAGAAAACCGCCTGCAATAAGATAATTTCGAAGATTAGTAACGTCTGAATCGCTGAAAACTACATTTCCGTGTCCAGTCATATGTACAAACGGATAAGAAAATAAATCAGGATTACTAGGCTCAACCGTTGCAGGTTTATTTTTGATTCGCGTATAAATATTCGCATTGCAAAAATTGATAAGATTAGACAATGAAGTCGGATTTGCATACCAATCGCCGCCTCCGCTGTATTTCAACAAAGCAATTTCCTGCGAAAAGGAAGTAATAGAAAAAAGTAAGAATAAGTAAAATATTTTTTTCATTTAATTATATTTTTTTGCTTCATTATCCCCCTAGATGCATTTTTGTCATCCTGAGGAACGAAGGATCACACTAGAAACTCCGTACAGAATTTGCCAATCTTTGTTGATTTACGAGTGAAGCAACCTCACTAACAATTCAGCTCTTTGTCAGCTTTGTCAAAGTTTTAAACTTTGACAAAGCTCAGTACGTTTTAATCTGCAGTGAGGCTGCTTCGTTCCTCGCAATGACAAGATTGTGTTTAGTTTGGCGTTTCATTAAAAAACACAACACTATGACAAGCCACAACCGCAGCTGTTTCTGTTCGTAAACGCGTATTTCCTAACATTACTGGTTTGTAATTATTTTCTAAAGCCAACGCAATTTCTTTCTCAGAAAAATCACCTTCGGGACCAATTAAAATCGTTACATCTTCATTGGGTTTTAAAACTTCTTTCAATGATTTTTTATCGGTTTCTTCGCAGTGCGCAATCAATTGAAGTCCGTTTTGTTGTTGTTTTACAAATTCTTTAAACGAAATCGCTTCATTTAATTTCGGAAGAAAGGTTTCGTTACATTGTTTCATTGCCGAAAGAATGATTTTTTCAAAACGATCTCTATTGATTACTTTTCTTTCAGATCGATCACAAAAAATCGGCGTTATTTCCTGAATTCCAATTTCGGTAGCTTTTTCCAAAAACCATTCAAAACGATCATTCATTTTAGTTGGCGCAACGGCCAAATGCAGATGAAATTTTGGTTTTTCGGCATTAGATATAGAAAGTACTTCAACTATACATTTACTGTCAGAAGCCAGTGTAATCTGCGTTTCAAACAACAATCCTGAACCGTTTGTAACGTGCAGAATATCGGAATCTTTCTTGCGTAAAACTTTTATTATGTGACGACTTTCTTCTTTATCAAAAGAAAAACTTTGAGTGGTTTCGTCTATATTCGGATTAAAAAATAATTGCATGTTTTAAAATTGAATTCTTGCTTTAGAAACGACAGCAGAAGTTTCAAAACGATTTGATAAGTATTTTTGATAACCCACAATTCCAATCATTGCGGCGTTGTCTGTAGTATATTCGAATTTCGGAATAAAAGTTTTCCAGCCGTATTTGCTTTCTGTTTCTTTCAAGGTATTTCTAATTCCAGAATTTGCAGAAACTCCACCGCCAATTGCAATTTGCGTAATTCCGGTTTCTTTTACTGCCAATTTTATTTTATCCATTAAAATTTCAATAATCGTATGCTGAATTGAAGCGCAGATATCATTTAAATTTTCTTCGACAAAATTCGGATTGGTAAGTTTATTTTTTTGAATGAAATATAAAATTGCTGTTTTTAAACCAGAAAAACTAAAATCTAATCCTGGTACTTTTGGTTTGGTAAAAGTAAAGGCTTTTGGGTTTCCTTCTTTTGCATATTTATCGATCAATGGTCCGCCGGGATAAGGAAGTCCAAGTATTTTGGCACTTTTGTCAAATGCTTCACCCACAGCGTCATCTGTTGTTTCGCCGATGATTTCCATATCAAAAAAGCTGTTTACTTTTACAATCTGCGTATGTCCGCCGCTAATTGTTAAGGCTAAGAAAGGAAATTCTGGTTTATCAAATCCTTCTTCATCTATAAAATGGGCCAAAATATGCGCATGCATGTGATTTACAGCAATTAACGGAATTTGTAATGCCAGCGATAATGATTTACTAAAAGAAGTTCCAACCAGTAAAGAGCCCATTAAGCCTGGACCTTGTGTAAATGCGATTGCGCTTAACTGTTCTTTTTGTACATTTGCTTTACGAAGTGCCGCATCTATAACAGGAACAATATTCTGCTGGTGTGCTCGCGAAGCCAATTCAGGAACAACACCTCCGTATTGATTGTGAATTAATTGATTGGCTACAACATTTGACAATACTTTGTCGTTATGTAAAACCGCAGCAGCAGTATCATCGCATGAACTTTCGATGGCTAGAATAAAAACCTCTTGATTTTGCATATAAAGGCACAAATTTTGAATTATATTTGACAAATCAAATGAAATAATCTCTTTGATTTTAAGCAGTGCCCAAAATTAAAGAATTTTTATCAAAAACAGCCGATCTTTGTCTGTTCAAAATAAATTTAAAAGAAAACTAAAATTAAAGAAGCTATCAAAAAAGTAAAGAAAATAATATCACGAACTCTAATTGGGTTGATTTTACTTTTGTTAGTGGTGGCTATAACATTATCACTTCCTGTAGTTCAAACCCAAATTGCGAACTATATTACCAATAGATTAAACGAAGACTATAAAGTAAATATTAGCGTTGAAAAAACGGCGATTAATATTTTTGGTGGTGTTAAATTGAAGAATGTAAGGATTCTTGACCACCACAAGAAAACGCTTGTTTATTCTGATATTATTACCACAGATATTGCCAGTTTTAGCAGGCTGATTGATGGTGATTTAATTTTTGGCGACTTACGTTTGACAGGTCTTATTTTTAATTTGAAAACCTACAAAGGCGAAAATGAAAATAATATCAATAAGTTTATTAAAGCTTTTGAAGTTGAGAACACGCCGAAGAAAAAATCTACCAAACATTTTCTGCTGACGGCTAAAAATGCCTACATCGAAAAAGGAAGATTTTCTGTCGTAGATGAAAATAAAACCACGCCACAATTTCTAGATTTTACAAAATTAAACGCTTACATAAGTGATTTTAAATTGTATGGGCCAGAAGTAAATACGATAATTCATCGTTTTTCATTTATGGATCACCGTGGTTTGTATGTTTCTAATTTTGCTGGAAAATTCAGTTATTCTAAAAAGCAGATTAAAGTTGAAAATTTAGCCATAAAAACGAAAAGATCTTCTATTTATGGTTTGGCAATTTTAAATTACAAACCAGAAGATTTTCTTGATTTTACAGATAAAGTTCGTTTCAATGTTGTAGTAGATTCGTCTTCAATTGCAACCAACGATATTCGTCATTTTTATGATGGATTGGGAAAAAATCAGCACTTTAAACTTAAAACAAAATTAGATGGTCCGCTGAACAATATGACGCTTTCAAGATTGCGATTAAGTGACACAAATGGATCAAAAATTAACGGAACAATTAACTTTAGAAATCTTTTAGGAAGTAAAACCCAAAAGTTTTCTATGTACGGAAAGTTTGACAAACTGCTTTCTAGTTATGACAATTTAGTGATTTTACTTCCACAAGTTTTAGGAAAAAAGCTTCCGATAGAACTTAAAAGAATTGGAAAATTTAATATCGTCGGAAAAGCAAAAGTTTCGACTACAGCTCTTGAAACAGATTTTAAAATAGGAACAGATCTTGGCGATGGGCAGGTTGATCTTCATATGAATAATATGGATTTTATCGACAAAGCTTCGTATTCTGGAAACATCATTTTGAATAATTTTGATGTCGGAGCCGTTTTAAACCGAAAAGATATTGGCAGAACAACTTTAAATCTTGATGTTGACGGAGTTGGTTTTACAGAAAAATATTTGAATACTATTATTAAAGGAGATATTTCAAAACTCGATTACAACAAGTATACTTATAATAATATTGTAGTTAATGGGAATTTTAAACTGCCTTATTATAAAGGACAAATTGCGGTTAATGATCCGAATCTTAATTTGAGTTTTGATGGTTTACTGGATTTAAGTAAACGAGAAAACCGTTATGATTTTCATATTAATGTTGAGAATTCAGATTTAAAGAAGCTGAAGTTTATGACCGATTCGATTTCTCGTTTTAAAGGAGATGTTGTCGTTCAGGTTACAGGAAATTCTATCGAAAATCTGCAGGGAAGCATTTTTATAAAAGATGCCGAATACCAAAATCCAAAAGCAAGTTATGTTTTTGATGATGTAACGGTAAGTTCAAATTTTGATGCCGATCGATTGAGAACAATTACAATTGGTTCAAATGATGTTGTTGACGGGAAAATCGTGGGTAAATTTAGATTTGATCAATTGGATAAATTGGTAATGAACTCTGTTGGAAGTTTATATACCAATTATAAACCTTATAAAGTTAGAAAAGGCCAGTTTTTGCGTTTCAATTTCCGTGTCTACGATAAAGTGGTAGAAATGCTTTATCCTGAAATTAATATTGATTCTTCGACTGTGGTAAGAGGAAAAATTGATTCTGATTTACAGGAGTTTAAATTCCGTTTTAGATCGCAGAAAATTACGGCAGCCAAGAATACGTTTGATAATATTCGCATCAATATCGATAATAAAAATCCGCTTTATAATGCATATGTAGAGTTGGACAGTATAAAAACGCCTTATTATAAAATTCGCGATTTTAACTTGATTAATGTTACTTCAAAAGATACCCTTTTTGTTCGTTCAGAGTTTAAAGGAGGAAAAGAAGGAGAAGATTATTTCAACCTGGATTTATATCATACAATTGATAAGAATAAAAATAATATAGTCGGAATCAAGAAATCTGAAATGAAGTTTAAAGACTATCTATGGTATCTGAACGAAGATTCTGAAGAAGATAATCAAATTGTTTTTGATCAGTTTTTTAAGAATTTCACGTTTGATAATATTGTTTTATCGCATGAAAATCAGAAAATAGATTTAAACGGAGTTATTAAAGGAAGTGATTATAAAGATCTGCAGCTGAATTTTGAAGATGTTGATATAAATAAAATTACTCCGGTAAATTCCAAATTTGTATTTGATGGTAACTTGAATGGAACCGTCAATTATAAACAGAATAAAAATGTGTATCAGCCCACGGCGTCCATAAAAATTGATCATCTTGTTATGAATAAAACAGAATTAGGTACGCTTAATTTTGATATTTCTGGAGATGAGAGTTTTAGGAAATTTACGGTCAATTCATCCATACAAAATGGTTTTACAGAATCTTTTAGAGCTGGCGGAACTTTCGCTATAGAAAACAAAGAAACCATTATGGACATGAACCTAAAGCTGGAAGGATTTAATCTTGCTACTTTGGGAACTATTGGAGGTGATGTTCTGTCAAATGTCCGCGGTTCTGTTTCTGGAAATGCTTCGGTGGTTGGAAATCTGAAAAAACCTGAAATCAACGGACGTTTGTATGTTGAAAAAGCGGGAATGACAGTTCCATACTTAAATGTGGATTATGAATTAAGTGATCGAACAGTAATAGATTTAACCAACGAAAAATTCTTGTTTAGAAATAATCAGCTTACAGATACTAAGTACGGTACAAAAGGTTTGCTGAACGGAAGTATCGAGCATAAGAATTTTGGCGATTGGAAATTAGATTTAAATATAACATCTAAACGATTATTAGCCTTAGATACAAAAGACAGTGACGATGCCGCCTATTTTGGTACAGCTTTTATTAATGGTTCGGCTAGTATTAGAGGCCCTGTTGATGGTTTGTTTATTAAAGTCGATGCAAAATCAGAAAAAGGTACCGAAGTTAAAATCCCTATTAATAATGCACAAAGTGTGGGAGAAAGCAACTGGATTCATTTTACAACGCCAAAAGAAAAATACAATCTTGCAAACGGTATTGTTGAAAAAACTAAAAATTACAACGGACTTGAATTAGAGTTTGATTTTGATATTACGCCAGACGCCGAAGTAGAAGTTATTTTGGATCGAAATTCTGGGCACGGAATGAAAGGTAAGGGTTACGGATCGCTATTATTTAAAATTAATACGATGGGTAAATTTAATATGTGGGGAGATTTCCAGGCATATGAAGGAACTTATAACTTTAAATACGGCGGACTTATTGATAAAAAATTTGCAGTTAAAAAAGGAGGTTCTATTATTTGGGAAGGAAACCCGATGCGTGCCCAGTTAAATTTAGAAGCTGTTTATAAAACGCAAGCCAATCCAGCAGTGCTTTTAGATAATACTTCATCATTCAACAAAAAAGTGCCTGTTGAAGTCGTTATTGGTTTAAGAGGAGATTTGGCAAGTCCAGAACCTAATTTTGATATTCAGTTTCCATCTGTGAGTAATGTTTTAAAATCGGAGATACAATATAAGTTAGATGATAAAGATATTCGCCAGACACAAGCGTTGTATTTATTATCGACAGGTTCTTTTATGAGTACCGACGGATTTAGTCAGGGAGATTTCTCTGGTACATTGACGGAAACCGCTTCAAGTTTATTAGGTGGAATTATCAAATCAGATAATGATAAGGTAAATATTGACTTAAACTATATTGCGGCGGACAGAAGAATGGGGCAGGAAGTAGATGGACAGTTCGTGGCAAATATTTCTTCTCAGGTAAATGAAAGAATTACGATCAATGGTAAATTGGGAGTTCCGGTTGGAGGAGTAAATGAATCTGCAATTGTGGGAGATATTGAAGTGCTCTATCGTGTAAATGAAGACGGAACAATGAACCTTCGTTTGTTTAATAAAGAAAACGACATTAATTATGTAGGTCAGGGAATTGGTTATACTCAGGGTGTTGGTATTTCGTATGAGGTGGATTTTGATACCTTTAGCGAATTGGTAAATAAGCTGTTTAAAAGCCAGAAGATTGAAAAAGCAGGAAAAGGTTCATCAGATGATTTTCAGGATTCTTCTATGAATCCAGATTACGTCAATTTCTCTACTAAAAAAGAATCAGACAAGAAGAAGAAAGCTGCAAAAGAAGAAGAGAAAAAGAAAAAAGAGGACGAAAAGAAGAAAAAGCAGGAACCAGCTAATAATAATCAAGGATTGATTCCAGATAACGATTATTAACACTTTGTTAAAAAAAGACATTTATAAAACCATTATTCTCATAATGGTTTTTTTTGTGCTAAATTTAGAGCCTTTATCGAAATTTTTCTGTTAAGAGAGAAATTCAGATTTTTATAACACTTCATTTAGGTATTGTTAATTTTGATGATTTAATTAAAAAGATAGCGTTTTATTATTTTATATGAAATTTTTTCCTAGAAAAAACTTATTAACGAAAACGTTTGAATTTAACATATTTTACTAATTTATGATAATTGTAACCTGAAAAGTGCTGAATGTTTGCTAATTTTACACTTTAATAC
>NZ_CAMLIX010000172.1 GCF_946479975.1 uncultured Flavobacterium sp. | reverse complement strand
ATGATAATTGTAACCTGAAAAGTGCTGAATGTTTGCTAATTTTACACTTTAATACTTAAATAATGCCAAAAACAATAAAAAAAGTAGGTGTTCTTACCTCAGGAGGAGATTCACCTGGAATGAATGCTGCAATTCGAGCTGTTGTTCGTACTTGTGCATATCATAATATAGAATGCATCGGAATTTATAGAGGGTATCAAGGAATGATTGAAGGAGACTTCAAAGAAATGGGACCTCGTAGCGTAAATAATATTGTAAACAAAGGTGGAACGATCTTAAAATCGGCTCGTTCAGTTGAGTTTAGAACCCCTGAAGGTAGAAAAAAAGCACATGAAAACCTTTTAAAGGCTGGTATTGATGCTCTTGTAGTGATTGGTGGAGACGGAAGTTTTACTGGAGGTTTGATTTTTAATTCAGAATATGACTTTCCAGTAATGGGAATTCCTGGTACAATTGATAATGATATTTATGGTACAAGTTTTACTCTTGGGTACGACACGGCCTTAAATACAGTAGTAGATTGTATCGATAAAATTAGAGATACAGCAAGTTCGCATAATCGTCTATTTTTTGTAGAGGTTATGGGTAGAGATGCTGGACACATTGCTCTTAATGCTGGTATTGGTGCAGGAGCAGAAGAAATTCTTATTCCTGAAGAAGATTTAGGATTAGAACGTTTGTTAGATTCACTTCAAAAAAGTAAAGCTTCAGGAAAATCATCAAGTATTGTTGTAATTGCTGAAGGAGATAAAATTGGTAAAAACGTATTCGAATTAAAAGATTATGTTGAAGCAAATCTTCCAGAATATGATGTAAGAGTTTCTGTTTTAGGACACATGCAGCGTGGTGGTTCTCCATCTTGTTTTGACCGTGTTTTAGCAAGCCGTTTAGGTATGAAGGCTGTAGAATCTTTATTAGAAGGAAAATCAAATTATATGGTTGGACTTCGTGAAGATAAAGTGACTTTAACACCACTTGAGCAGGCTATAAAAGGGAAATCAGAAATTGATAGAGAATTGTTGAAAGTGTCAGACATTATGTCGACATAACCAAAAATAAAAGTTTAAAAGAAGAGAAGTTTATTGTGAGGAAATTAGACTTTGAAAATAGTGTAATAAAAACAAAAGCAAAAATTTAGTAAAATGTCAAAAGTAAAATTAGGAATAAACGGATTTGGACGTATTGGAAGAATCGTTTTTAGAGAGTCCTTCAATAGAGATAATGTAGAAGTTGTTGCAATCAACGATTTATTAGATGTTGATCACTTAGCTTATTTATTAAAATATGATTCAGTTCACGGTCGTTTTGACGGAACTGTAGAAGTTAAAGAAGGAAAACTTTACGTAAACGGAAGAAACATCCGTATTACTGCAGAAAGAAATCCTGCTGACTTAAAATGGAATGAAGTTGATGTAGATGTTGTTGCTGAATGTACAGGTATCTTCACAACTATCGAAACTGCAAATGAGCACATTAAAGGTGGTGCTAAAAAAGTAATTATTTCTGCTCCTTCTGCAGATGCTCCAATGTTTGTAATGGGAGTTAACCACGAAACTGCAAAAGCTTCTGACTTAGTTGTTTCTAACGCTTCTTGTACTACAAACTGTTTAGCGCCTTTAGCTAAAGTAATCAACGATAACTTCGGAATTGTTGAGGCTTTAATGACTACTGTTCACGCTACAACTTCAACTCAAATGACTGCTGACGGACCTTCTAGAAAAGACTGGAGAGGTGGACGTGCTGCTGCAATCAATATCATCCCTTCTTCAACAGGTGCTGCTAAAGCGGTTGGAAAAGTTATTCCAGAATTGAATGGAAAATTAACTGGTATGGCTTTCCGTGTTCCTACTGCTGACGTTTCTACAGTAGATTTAACAGTAAAAGTTGCTAAAGAAACTTCATACGAAGAAATTATGGCAGTTTTGAAAAAAGCTTCAGAAAACGAATTGAAAGGTATCTTAGGATATACTGAAGATGCAGTTGTTTCTCAAGATTTTATCTCAGATAAAAGAACTTCTATCATCGATGCTGGTGCAGGAATTGGATTAAATTCAACTTTCTTCAAATTAGTTTCTTGGTATGATAATGAGTACGGATACTCAAGCAAATTGATCGATTTATCTGTACATATTGCAGGTTTAAAATAATAATATATATTTTTGCAAAATCCCGTTATGTAAGTAACGGGATTTTCTTATTTTGTTACCTCTATAATTAATGTAAAAAATACACTTTTAAATTAAGGATAGAAACTAATTCCAAAAACTAAACAAATGAAATTAATAGTTGACAGTGGATCTACTAAAGCCGATTGGATTGCGATAGATGATAATGGAAAAGTATTATTCACAACACAAACTTTAGGATTAAATCCTGAAATTCTAGACGGTCCAGAAATTATCGAAAGACTAAACGACCGTTTTGATATCCTGCAAAACAAAAAAAATGCCACTCATTTATTCTTTTACGGTGCCGGTTGTGGTACAGATAGAATGAAAACAGCATTATCTCAAATTTTTCAAGAGTACTTTACTAACGCTATTGTAGATGTTCAGGAAGATACATACGCAGCAGTTTATGCAACAACTCCAAAAGGAGAAGAAGCAATTGTTTCTATCTTAGGAACAGGTTCTAACTGCAGCTATTTTGATGGAAAAGTGTTGCACCAAAAAGTTCAGTCATTAGGTTATATCGTTATGGATGACTGCAGCGGAAATGTTTTTGGAAAAGAATTAATTAGAAAATACTATTTTAATAAAATGCCTAAAGAATTGGCGGTTGAACTTGAAAAAGAGTACGACGTTGATCCAGATTTTATTAAAAACAAATTATATAAAGAACCAAATCCGAATGCTTATTTAGCAACTTACGCTAAATTTTTGATTAAGCATAAAGACACAGAATTCTGCAGAAAAATTATCTTCAAAGGAATGAAATCTTTCGTTAAGAATTACATCAAACAATTTGAAAACTGTAAAGAAGTTCCTGTTCACTTTGTTGGTTCTATTGCTTTTTATTTAAAAGATGAATTACAAGAAACTTTTGATAAATATGAACTTCAATTAGGAAATGTTTTAAGAAGACCTATTGACGGATTAATTGCATACCATGTCGCTAATCAATAGTTCTGGCTTTATGGAAATTGCCATTATTGCTCATGATGGAAAAAAAGCAGATTTAATTGATTTCTTAATAAAAAATGAAGCTATTTTTCACCATGAAAAAGTAAGGCTTATTGGTACAGGAACTACTGGAGGAAAAGCTGAAGCTGCGGGTTTTAAAACGCAGAGAATGCTTTCTGGACCTTTAGGAGGCGATGCGCAGATAGCGGGTAGAGTAGCAGAAGGAATTACACAAATGGTTTTCTTTTTTAAAGATCCTTTGTCAAGTCATCCGCACGAAGCCGATATTAATATGCTGATTCGTGTTTGCGATGTGCATAATGTGCCGCTGGCAACCAATGAAGCAACGGCACAATTATTATTAGATGCTATTGCACAGCAATTATAGATATTTCTACATTCACATTTTTTGGCAGACAAGCCACTTGAACCGTTTCACGAGCTGGAGCGGTTTTTTCGTTAAAATAAGAACCGTAAGCCGTGTTTATAGCTCCAAAGTTATTCATGTCCATAATGAAGATTGTAGCCTTTACTACGTTTTCAAATGTCATATCTGCGGCTTCTAAAATCGCTGCGATATTTTTCATAACCTGATGAGTCTCATCATTAATATTGTCTGTAATCAATTCTCCTGATTCAGGATTGATTGCAATTTGTCCAGAAGCATAAAGGGTGTTTCCAGATAATACGGCTTGATTATAAGGTCCGATTGGAGCCGGAGCTTTCTCAGTAAATATGATTTTTTTCATAATGAAAGGATTTGATTCGAAAGTAGTTTATCGATTTGAAACGCTTCGTTTGTTCCATTTAATGTCGCTAAGCATTCCAGATTTAATTCCGATAAAGAAATTCCAGTTTGAATTTGTTCCAAGTGGCTGCCAGTTAAAGGCCATTCTCCAGCTCAATAAGTCTCTTTCAAAACGGAATTGAGTAAAGGTAACTCCTTTTTGTACAAAATCATAACCGGTAGAAACCCCGCCTTTCCATTTTGGCGTGATATCAGTATTGATGGAAATCATAAGTGAGTTTCCAGAAATCTGATTCTGTCGGGCCGTATTAGAATAGGTTAGGGAATAGGCTAATGTCATATCCCAAGGAATTTTTGAATTAAAGAATTCGGTAATTACATCTTCCTTTTCAGGTTCGTCCACAAACTGACTGTTTCGGCTGTCATTTAAATCGGTATTGGTCCCAAACAAGTCATCGCTTCGTCCTCCATTCCGCTGACTTTGGGTGTTCTTCTCCTTTCCAGTTCCTTTATTAGAGAAGGAATAGTTAACGGTTACGTTTGCACTAGTTAATCTAAATAAACTTCCGCCATTATCAATATTAAAAGTGCTTATTTTATTGTTACCACTGTCAAGAGCGTACGGGTCTAATGTAGCACCAAAGTTCATGTTCATTTTATTGTCAAAAAACTGAGTTCCACCGCTTACTAAAATAGGCTGCCATGCAAATGCTGATTTTCCGTCGGCATTAAAATTATAACTTGTGCTAAAGTTTAAATTGTTTAGCAGCATTATTTTCTTAGGTTCTGTTTTTGTACTGTCTTTGTCTCTTACCTTGGCTTCAAAAGTATTACTCAAGGCAAAACCTACAATGTTTGAATTCTCTTTTCCTGGTGCTCCAAAAAGTCCATTTTCAAATCGCGTATATTCAGTAGTAATAGTACCAGAGGCATCAACTCCGTAAGTGTCATAATAGCGTTCAAAACTAGGCGTGTAAGAGTAAGTTAAACTCGGACGCATTACGTGTCTTATTGACTGGATTCTTTTATCTTCTCCAAAATTAAAAGTACCATAAATAGTTGTACCTAAATTGGTGCTGAAATTATAAGTTCTAAAAGAGTCAAATCCATTTATAGTTTTATCTGTTGCTTTTCCATCAGCAGCGCTGTAATTTCTCTCGATTGTTTTGTTTACCCAAGTTTCTTGATAAGTTGTCGATGCTCCTGCACTAAAATATTTGAAAATCTTAAAGTTAGTACTAAGCGGAATCGTATGCTGCATTCCTAATTGAGCATCTTGAAACATTTGTGGCTTAAAAAACAAAGAATCTTTCGTCTTAAAATAATTTTTACCGCTTACGCTATATTGTAAGTTAATGTTTTTAATAAATCCCTTTTTTACGCCATTTTTGCCAACAAAAGGATAGACACGGTCAATACTTGCCTGTAACGACGGAAGTGTCATAATAATCTCTTCTGTTTGTGTATTCTGACTATGAGTTGCAGACAACGCGATACGAGATCCTGGAATCGTATTAAAGGTTTTATTATAGTTGATAGATGAACTTAAAGTGTTATTCAAATTCGATCCGATATTGGCTTGGTTAATAGACTGTTTAAAGTATCTACTACTACCCATATTTACGGATGCAGAAAAACTGGAATTCGGATTTGCTTTTGTGTCCTTCGAATGCGACCACTGAATGTTGTAAATTCCTTGTTTGGCGTAATCTGGATAACCACGCTCACTGCTGATTAGATTTTCAAAACGAATATTTACGTTTCCTCTGTACTTATATCTAGTCGCATAAGCAGATTCAAATCGCATGGCGTAACTTCCGTTGGTATAATAATCTCCCAATACCGTCAAGTCATAATTATCGCTTAATGCAAAATAATAACCCCCATTTTGAAGAGAAAAACCTCTTGTATTAGAATCATTATAACTTGGTACAATAATTCCAGATACACTTTTTTCTTTACTTAAAGGGAAAAATGCATAAGGTAATGCAAGCGGAGTAGGAACATCGGCAATTACCATTTGTGTTAAACCGGCAACAATTTTTTTGCCCGGTACAAATTTAATTTTGCTGGTTCTAAAGTAATATTCTGGGTGATCAACATCTTCAGATGTCGTGATGCGGGCGCCTTTTAAATAATAAACAGAATCATTTTCTTTCTTTGTAACCGCAGCTTTTACATTTAATTCGCCTTGTTTGGTTCTAGAATTATAAATTAAAGCTTTTTTTGTTTTGAAATTAAAACGAATCGAGTCAGGTTGAACTTCATTCGATCCTTGTTTGAAATTAGGATATTGAACTAGAACACCAGCAGAATCTTTAATTCTTCCGGCGTAAACTTCATCTTTTTCATAATTAAGTACAATTATACCAGATTTTAACTCAACATCTTTATAGTATAATTCAGCTTCGTTGTATAAAGTGATCGTTTTTCTCTTTTGATCAATTTTTGCATAATCCTTTGCTGTGTATCTCACTTTTCCATCTAGAAAAGTCTTTTTAGTTTTAACAGTATCCAGCTTTATAGTATCGGTAATTGCAGGAGCTACTTTATCTGTTTGTTTTACAGCAGGTAAAGGCTTTTTTTTGTTTTTTATTTCTTGCGAATATAAATTTCCACAACCTATAGTTAGGAAAAATGATATTAAAACGATATTAAATAAGTTTGTATGCAAAGGTTTAAATGCTATTTTTGTAAAAGTATGGCGTGTTTTTTGACATGTCAAACTTACATATAATTTTTTGGCAAAAATAATCAATTCTAAAAATTATAACAGCTGCATTTTATTAAAATTAACTTTTAGATTTATGAATAGAATTAACAAATTTAAGGTAATCTTTACTTTATCTTTAATATTACTGTCTTTTTATGCTCATAGTCAGTCGAATGTGTTTAAAGTAACTCTTGACGCCGGGCATGGAGATCATGATTTTGGCGCGGTTTACAGTGGTAGAATTGAAAAAAATATTGCTTTAGCTATTGTTTTAAAAGTAGGGAAGATTTTAGAGCTTAATCCGAATGTTAATGTAATTTATACTCGTAAAACGGATGTTTTTATAGATTTGGTCGAAAGAGCCAATATCGCAAATAGAGCCAATTCAAATATTTTTGTATCTATTCACTGTAATGCCAATAAAAATACTGCTGCCGACGGGACAGAAACTTATGTAATGGGTTTGAGTAAAGTAGCCTCAAATCTTGAAGCGGCGAAAAAAGAGAACTCGGTAATTACATTAGAAAAAGATTATAAGCGTAAATACGAAGGTTACGATCCGAATTCTCCAGAATCGATGATTGGAATGACTTTAATGCAGGAAGAATATTTAGATAATAGTATTACGCTTGCAACTAAAATTGAAGAAAATTTTGAGAAATTAGGAAAAAAACTGCGTCAAGGCGGTGTGAAACAAGCGCCTTTTATGGTTCTTCATAAAGCATATATGCCTAGAGTATTGGTAGAAACAGGTTTTGTGTCAAATCCAACAGAAGGTAATATTTTAAATTCTGAAGAAGGGCAGGACGATATCGCAAAAGCAATTGCAGAAGCAATCTTAAGTTATAAAAGAGAATATTTTGGTTCAGGAGTAGAAGCTCCTGAGAGTCGGCCCATAAGAGATACTACACCCGCTAAACCAAAAACAACTACTCCAGTTGCAGTCGCTAAAAATGGACCTAAAGGAACATTTTTTAAAGTACAGCTTTTGGCAAGCATAAAAAAAACACCTTTGGAACCGAAAAACTTTAAAGGACTGAAAAATGTGACTATGTTATTTGAAAACAATATATTTAAGTATTTCTACGAAGAAACTTCAAGTTACGAAACAGCACAAAAATATTTGCAAGAGGCTAAAAGTAAGGGGTATGGCGCAGCATTTTTAGTAGCAACTAAAGATGGAGAAAAAATCAATATTCAGGACGCAATTAAATAATCAGCACAAGTTCGAATATTTATATTAATTTTGTATAAACACTAAGAATTTTGAAACTAACAAGAGAAATTAAAACGGCTATATTAGTCATCGCATCGATTTTACTATTTATATGGGGTTATAGTTTTCTAAAAGGCAGAGAGCTTTTTACAAATTATACAACTTTATATGCTCAATATGATAATGTTGAGGATTTATCGTCTTCGGCACCGGTTACTTTAAACGGTCTAGGAATTGGTAAAGTAAGTAAGATCACTATAGACGAAGTAACTGGTAAATTACTAGTAGAACTTCAATTAAAAACAGATTTTCCAATTTCCAAAACAAGTACAGCAGCTTTGTATTCTCCAAGTTTAATTGGAGGCAAACAAATTAAGATTGTACCGAATATGGCTGATAAACAATTGGCAGAAGATGGCCAGACTTTACCGTCTGCTGTTGAACTTGGATTAACAGAATCTTTAGGAGGTAAAATTGAGCCAATTCAGCAGAAGCTGGATAAAATGCTTGTAAATATTGATGTTCTGGTTTCAGGATTAAACAATACTTTAGACAAACAAACTCAAGAAAATTTAAAGAAAACAATTGCAGAGCTAAGTCAGACAATGACGCAGTTTCATAAAGCTTCTGGTAGTCTAAATTCTATTTTAGATACTAACAAAGGTCAGATTAATAGTGCTGTGACTAACTTGAATAAGATGTCAAGCAACTTCAATAAAATATCTGATTCTCTTAACAAAGCTGACTTAGGTAAATCGGTTCGTAGTTTGAACCAAGCTTTAGCTAAAGTAGATGGTTTAATGAATAAGTTAAATTCTGGAAAAGGTACTGCTGGTAAATTATTAAACGACGATGCTCTTTATAATAATTTAGCTAAAACTTCAAAAGAGCTTGAATTGTTATTACAGGATGTACGTCTTTACCCAACTCGTTACGTAAACGTTTCTCTTTTCGGAAAGAAAAATAAACCATACGTTGCACCACCGGCAGAAGATACAAACTCAACAGATAAAAAATAATTATAAATGAGTTATTTAGATAATATTTTATTCGCAATACTTCTTATAGTAGGTTTCGGTTTTTTTGCAGCGAGCGTAAAAAAAATCATCCGAAATATTAATTTGGGAGTTGATGTAGATCGAAAAGATAATCCTAAAGCTCGTTGGACAAACATGGCATTGATTGCGCTTGGGCAGTCAAGAATGGTGAGACGCCCTGTTGCTGGAATACTGCATATTTTTGTGTACGTAGGTTTTATAATTATCAATATCGAATTATTAGAAATTATTATTGATGGGCTTTTTGGAACTCATAGAATCTTTGCACCTTACTTAGGCGTAGTTTATGATGTTTTAATAGCTTCATTTGAAATATTAGCGATACTTGTCATTTTTGCTGTTACCGTTTTTTGGATTAGAAGAAATTTTATCAGATTGAAGCGTTTTATTCATTCTGATTTAAATGGTTTTCCAAAAAGCGATGCGAATTACATTTTGTATTTCGAAACGGTTTTGATGATTTTGTTTTTATTGATGAATGCATCTGATTTGCATTTACAGCATGTTCCTGGCGGATATTCTCATTTTCATAAAGCAGGAAGTTATCCGATAAGTCAGTTTATCGCGCCAATTTTTAATGGTACTTCTAATGAAGTTGTTGGACTTTTATTTGAAGTTTTTTGGTGGCTGCATATTGTTGGTATTTTAGTTTTTATGAACTATTTGTACTTTTCAAAACACTTGCACATTCTTTTAGCTTTCCCAAATACTTATTTTGCGAATCTTAAACCAGAAGGACAGTTTGATAATTTAGCATCGGTTACAAATGAGGTGAAGTTAATGATGGATCCAAATGCAGATCCGTTTGCGGCAGCTCCGCCAGCTGATGAAAATGCAGCGCCGGCTAAATTTGGAGCAAGCGATGTTCAGGATTTAAACTGGGTTCAACTTTTAAATGCTTATACCTGTACAGAATGCGGACGTTGTACTTCTGCGTGTCCTGCAAATCAAACAGGTAAAAAATTGTCTCCACGTAAAATTATGATGGATACAAGAGATCGTTTGACTGAAGTTGGAAAAAATATTGATGCCAACAAAGGTGTTTTTGTTCCAGATAATAAAACACTTTTAAATGATTACATAACTCCAGAAGAATTATGGGCTTGTACGTCTTGTAATGCTTGTGTAGAAGAATGTCCAGTAAATATAAGTCCGTTGTCTATTATTATGGACATGCGCCGCTATTTGGTTATGGAGCAAAGCGCTGCGCCAATGCCATTAAACGCGATGATGACTAATATTGAAAATAACGGTGCACCTTGGCAGTACAGTCAGCAAGACCGTTTGAATTGGAAAAACGAGAATTAAAATTTATTGCTTAAATAGGTTATTTATTTAATCTTTTAATCGATTTTAAAATAAGTTCGGTATTGTGATTGTTTGTTTATCCACAGACGATTAAATAAATAAAACAATAACCGATTAAACAAAAAAAGTGAGATGTCAGAAAGTTTAGTAGTACCAACAATGGCAGAAATGCTTGCCGAAGGAAAACAGCCAGAAGTTTTGTTTTGGGTAGGTTGCGCAGGAAGTTTTGATGATAGAGCAAAAAAAATTACTAAAGCGTTTGTGCGAATCTTAAATCGTACGAATGTTTCTTTTGCAGTTTTAGGTACTGAAGAAAGCTGTACTGGCGATCCTGCAAAAAGAGCTGGAAACGAATTTTTGTTTCAAATGCAGGCCATGATGAACATTGAAGTTTTGAATGCCTACGAAGCAAAGAAAATTGTTACGGCTTGTCCGCATTGTTTTAATACTTTGAAAAATGAATATCCTGAATTAGGAGGGAAATACGAAGTTATTCATCATACAGAATTTTTGAAATCATTAATTGATGATGGAAGATTAACTGTTGAAGGCGGACAGTTTAAAGGAAAAAAAATTACTTTCCATGATCCTTGTTATTTAGGAAGAGCAAACAAAGTTTACGAAGCACCGAGAGATTTAATTGAGAAATTGGATGTTGAATTGGTAGAAATGAAACGTTCGAAATCTAATGGATTATGCTGTGGAGCAGGTGGAGCACAAATGTTTAAAGATGCTGAACCAGGAAACAAAGAAGTAAATGTGCTGCGTACAGAAGATGCCTTGGAAGTTAAACCAGATATTATCGCAGCGGGTTGCCCGTTCTGTAATACAATGTTAACAGATGGAATCAAACACGCACATAAAGAGGGAGAAGTGAAAGTAATGGATGTTGCTGAGTTAATTGCGAATGCACAAGATTTGTAGTCTGAGGTTCAAAGTGACAAAGTAACAAAGCGACAA
>NZ_CAMLIX010000171.1 GCF_946479975.1 uncultured Flavobacterium sp. | reverse complement strand
AAGCTATTTAATTATGTTAGCATTATTATTCAAAAATTTTATTCGGTCAAAAGGAACCAAAATTGGATTGCTTTTCTTGTTGTGCATAGGATTTATAAGTCTTTTAATTGGAAAACAATTTCAAGACAAACAGCAAAATAGTATTCAGGAAGCTTCAGTTTATCAAAAAGAACATATTGCCAGAAATGCCGCTTTTCATAAAGACGAAATCGGCCTTTTATTGTATTACATTAAGTTTTCTTTGGTCAATAATACGTTACCAATAAATAGTTTAGCAATCGGACAGCGTGATGTAAATCCGTCGATACAAAATGTAACAATTCGTGGTTTAGAAGGTCAGAAATACGATTCAGAACTCAATAATCCGAACAATTTATTGGCAGGAAATATCGATTTTAGTTTTGTTCTGATTTATCTTTTTCCACTTCTTATTATTACTTTTTCATACAATATTATTTCTGAAGAAAAAGAAAGCGGCACTTGGAAAATTGTGGCAACACAGAGTCAAAACACTTTTAAATATATTCTGCAGTTATTTTATGTCAGGATTTTGAGTTTAATTGCATTGTTTACGATTTTACTTTTAGTCGGTGTTGTGTTCTTAAATATTCCGCTAGATCAATCGCTTTTTGTTTTTTACGGAATTGGAATTCTTTACATTTTGTTCTGGTTTGCAGTTTGTTTTTTTATTGTTTCCCTGCAAAAGCATTCTAATTTTAATGCCGTAATATTATTAACAATTTGGCTGTTTCTGATTATTATCGTTCCTGCCGGAGTTAATGCTTTTATTGTAAATCAATATAAGGTTCCAGAAGCTTTAGAATTGACTTTACAGCAGCGAAATGCATATCATGAAAAATGGGATATGGATAAAAATGAGACTGTTGAAAAATTCTTTAAACATTATCCGCAGTTTAGGACGTATAAAATGCCCGAAGATAAAGACTTTAACTGGCTTTGGTATTATGCCATGCAGCAAATGGGCGACGACGAATCGGCGATGCAGTCAAAAGAATTAGAAGCAAAATCGGAACAGCGCAATCACGCCGGAGAACTTATTGCGCAATTTATTCCAACGCTTCATACGCAGATTCAATTGAACGAAATTACAAAATCTGATTTGCGAAACCAGCTTCTTTTCTTAAAAGAAACGACAAAATTCCATGAAAAACTTCGTCTGCATTTTTATCCAAAAATATTTGAAAATGCACCTGTTGATCAGCAAAAATGGAGCGATTTTAAGGTTGAAACTTTTAATGATCCAAGTCAAATTAGTTTTGTAAAAGCGTTTCTGCCTTTGTTGCTTTTTAATCTATTGTTGATTGGATTTGGATGGTTTAATTTTAATCGTCGGGTTGTTTAGGTTTTTACTGAAAATGTTTTGTTACGCAGAGTTCGCGGAGATTTTTCGCAGAGTTTGCAGAGTTTTTTTTTAGCTTCTTTGAGAATGCTTTTTTAAAGCGAAGATCTCAGAGTTGTTTTGCATAAACATTATCGAACATAGCCCACGGTTTCAACCGTGGGATCTATATTGTGTTAAATTCATTGCGAACCCAAGGTTAAAACCTTGGGTTATGTTTATATAGAGTTCGCAAAGCTTATTTGTTAAGCTTTGCGAACTTGTGTTTTATTAGATCTAGCATAAAAAAAATCTTTGCGTGCTTTGCGTTAAATTTTTAATACACAGTAAAGTCAACTTGACAAAAAACCTTGTGTTCTTTACGGTAAATTAGTATTTTTATTCTTTAGCACCATAAAATGAAAAAAATCCTTTTACTAAGCCTTATTGTGGTAATTGTTTTATATGCCTTTAAACAATTGGTTTACAATCCGTATAAGTGGAAAAAAGCCATTAATACACCTGAACATAAATTACAATTAGGAAGTTTTATTTTTAGTCAACAAAGAGGATCAAACGGAAGTCAGAGCATGCAAACGTATTATTATGTTTTTAAAGTAATCGAAATAAATGGCGATTATGTGAGGCTTTCTGTAATTCGTCAGTTATCAGAAAAAAACAATCTCAAATCTTCCGATTTTTCGACCACAAAACAAGCTTATAACGATTTAAAAAATTCAATTCAGAAAATCACGATTACTCCTATTCTGCCTGAAGATTTATATAAAGAAGATACTTCTTTTACTTTAAACAATTATCTGCTTACTAAATATCCTTCCTTAAAACAGTCTCGTTATTATTATGAAGATGTGAAACTTGCTACAGATTCTCAGGAATATTTCAGCTTGGTTTATTCAAAAGAAAAAATCATAAATAAGGGAAAATTGATTCCGTGGGTCTTAAATAACTCCGTAACACCCGAGTTAGCAGAACGTTTATCGCAAAATATCGATTTGATTTTGAATTGATTTTACACTAATTAAGGTTACGCGGAGTTCGGAGAGATTTTTTACGCAGAGTTTACGGAGATTTTTCGCAGAGTTCGGGAGAGATCTTTTTACGCAGAGTTCGCGGAGTTTTTTTAAGCTTTTTTGAGAATGCTTTTTTAAAGTTAAGATCGCAGAGTTGTTTTTGCATAAACATTATCAAAACATAGCACACGGCCGTGGGACACAATGAATTTTCCGCAGTACGCATCCAAATGTTTTAACCGTTGGAAAACAATGATTGTACCGCACTACAAATCCCCAAGGTTAAAACCTTGGGCTATGTTTATATAGAGTTTGCATAATTTTTAGACAAAGCTTTGCGGACTTTTTTATTTCTCACTTCTAAACAATTTAAAAATAAATCTCCGCGAACTCTGCGAAAAAACTCTGCGCTCTTTGTGTAACTCTTTGCGAACTCTGCGTTAAAAAAATCTCCGCGAGCTCTGCGTAAAAAAACTTTGCGCTCTTTGCGTAACTCTTTGAGAACTCTGCGTTAAAAAAATCTTTGCGTAGTTCTTTGCGGTTAAAAACTATCAATCCAAACCTTTTCTGAATAAAATATTTCCAAACAAGTAATAATTTTATTTTATTTAGAATTAATATAAATAAACTTTTATATTTGTCGCTTTCTGAGCAAATCTTAGTAGTTTTTAAAATTTACTTATATTGCTTTCCAAAGTAAATTTCCTTTAATGAATAACAATGACAGTTTCGATTTAAACACTTTCCAGTCCTTTAAGGAAGGAGACGAAACTGCTTACACTTTTTTTTACGATAAATACTTTAGAAGAATCCAATCTTTCAGCGTTCAGTTTATATATGATCAAGACGAAGCTGAAAATCTTGCTCAGGAAGCCTTACTACACTTATGGCAAAATCGCGAAAGTGTTGAATCTATTAACGGAATTCAAGCTTTCTTATTTACTTACGCCAAATCAAAATGTCTAAATTTAATTCGTCACAATAAAGTGAAGGATAAATTTAAGAACGACCTGCTGAACCACAAAGAAAGAGAATTGGATATCGAAGTTTTAAATTCGATTCAGTTCGATACTTTAGAACTAACAGAATTGGAGCGTATTATTCAGGAATCAATCAACGAATTACCACCCAAAACTCGCGAAGTTTTTATAAAAAAACGCTTTGAGAATAAAAAAAATGCAGAAATAGCCAAAGAAATGGAAGTTTCTTTAAAAGCCGTAGAAGCCCATATGACAAAGGCTTTGAAGATTTTAAAGGCAAAATTATCGGATTATTTGTTCTTAATTTTTATCCTTATTTATAATAATTAAGAATAAAAGGTAGGGTATTTTAATTCTGAAGTGTACTTACTATAGCGAGAAGTTTAAAAACGCATTTATGACATCGGAACTAATTTATAAATACTTATCTAATGAAGCCTCAGAACAAGAAGTTGAACAACTTTTTCAATGGATTGATGCATCAGAAGAAAATAAAAAGCAATTTATAACTTTGAAAAAGACTTGGACTTTAACCGCATTTACAGAAACTATTTTACGTGATACGCCTGTAATTGCAATAAAACCAAAAAACAATTCAAGAAAGTATTTTAGATACGCGGCCATTCTTGTTGTTTTAGTTGGTTTAGCAAGACTTGTTTTTTATTTTAACGAAAGAACAACAACTTCTAAAGAAATTGTTCTGGAATTGGGCGATGGAAAATTAGAATATTTTAAACAAAAAAATGAGACGGCTCTTGTCAATGACAAAGGCGAAATTGTTGCCAAAAAATTTCAGGATCGGATTATGTATTTCGGGAAAGTTCTCGACAAAGAAGTTTCCTATCACACGCTTATCGTTCCGTATGGTAAAACATTCAGACTTACACTTTCAGATGGTACCCTTGTGAGTTTAAATTGTGGAACTACTTTACGATATCCGGAGCAATTTGGCATTAACGGAAAAAGAAATGTTTATTTAACCGGTGAAGCATTTTTTGAAGTTGCCAAAGATAAACAGCATCCGTTTATTGTGCATTCTGACGAAGTTGACATTGAAGTTTTCGGAACAAAATTTAATGTAAGTGCTTATCCCGAAGACAAAACCGTGAGTAGTGTTTTGGTTGAAGGAAGCATTCAAATGTCTGAAAAAGAAAATCCATTAAATGCTGTTCTGCTTAAGCCAACCCAAATGGCAGTCTGGCAGAACGAGTCTAAAAAAATCGTAACAAAGACAGTAGATCCTTCTTTTTATGAGGCTTGGACAAAAGGCGAAATTGCATTTAACAACACACCCTTTTCTACGATTACAAAAATTATTGAACGCACCTACGACGTTGAGATTATCAACGAAAATGCTGTTTTGGCCAAACAAAATTTTACAGGTTCAATAAAAATCAGCGAATCTAGTGTCGAAAACATTTTAGAGCTTCTAAAACGCGACACGCCATTCAATTATTCTATTAGAGAAAATACCATAACCATTACACCAATTTTCCATAACTAAATAAACATGACATTCACGATACCACCCGTTTTAAGAAAAATTCTGTTTTTCTTAGTCCTACTTATATCTGGTTTTAAAGGATTTTCGCAGAATAAATTAATAACGATACATGCCAAAAACAAACCTATCAGCCTAATTATCAAATCTATCGAAGATCAAACTGATTTTAGAATCATTTACAATGCAAAAAAAGTAGACACTGATCAATTAGCCGATTTAGATGTTGAGAATGCCACTTTAGAAAACGCTTTAAAAAAGTTATTAAAAGGCACGAATATATCTTACTACATTCAGAAAAAGCAAGTTTTATTGACAGATGCCACTCGTGTTGACAGATCAAGTACTGCTGAGCAAGAAACAGAGAGAATTATAAAAGGAACAGTTTATAGTGCAAAAGACAGACTTCCGCTTCCAGGCGCAACTATTCGTGTAAATGGTACTGGAATGGGCGCAATAACCGATGCAAAAGGAAAGTTTGCTTATGAATTAAAAGGAAATGATATTAAGGATCAGATTCTTGAAGTCGGCTTTTTAGGAATGGAAACCCAATCACAAACAGCGGGTTACAAAAAAGATTTTATTTTTTATCTTCAAGAAGTTACAGATGAATTGAATCAGGTTGTAATTACTTCTTCATATGGTACTAAAAAACTAAAAGAAGAAATTGTGGGAAGTATTTCGACTTTACAAGCAAAAGATATTCCTGTACAGCAAGCTTCTGAAAGTATTGATAAGATGGTTGAAGGGCAAATTGCAGGGGTTTTAGTAGAAAATACTTCTGGTGTTGGAACTCCGGTTAAAATAAATATTCGCGGACAAGGAACGCTGAAATCTTTAAACTCAAATCTTATTTCAACTTCATCACAGCCCTTAATTATTGTCGATGGTGTGATTTTAAATGAACAAAAAGGTATCGACACCGCAGGTTTTGAAGCTATTGGAGGTCTTGGAGAAAGTTTATCTAATCCGCTGGCGTTTCTCTCTCCTGATAATATTGAGTCTTTTACGGTTTTAAAAGACGCTGCAGCAGTAGGAATTTATGGTGCTGACGGAGCAAACGGTGTCATTTTGATCACAACTAAAAAAGGAATAAAAGGAAAACCAAAATTTCAATTTTCAAATCAGTTAGGAGTTTCTACTGCCGTAAATCAAATTAAATATTTGAACGGAGAGCAATACACAGAAATAAATAATGCTTTCAATAAAAACAATAGTCAAGCTTATAATCCAGTTGCGTACAACGGAATCAATACAGATTGGTTTGATCTTTTAAACAATTCAGGAATTTATAATAAATATAATTTTGCTGTTTCAGGAGGAACTTCAAAAATTACGTATCGCACCAATATTACATACTTAAATATTGATGAACCGCAAATGGGCAACACAACCAAACAATTAAATGGAGGAGTTAACATTGGTTATAAACAATCGAAATGGAATGTTAATTTATCTTTTAATCCAAGTTACATTAAAAAAGATGCCCCAAATATTTATTATGATTTTGCTTATCTTCCAACCATTTCTCCTTATAATACTGACGGAACGTATTCTAAACTTGGCTTAATTGGTTCAACAGGAGGAAATCCGTTAGCAGCTATTGAACAAAATAGAAATATAACTGAATCTAAAGCTCTTATTACAAGTTTGAATCTGGGCTATGATTTGAATAAAAATATTCAATTTGCTACTTTATTTGGTTTAGACTATTTGGATAAAGTACAAGATCGTTATTTCTCTGGTGAAAATGAAAGCGGACAAAATAATGGAAGTTTTATTTTAGAAGGAATAACCTATCCTAACTGGGGAAGACGTTTATTGAATAAAAGAAACGGGACAAAATGGAACTGGCAGGGTCGAATGATGTTTAATAAAGATATCACTCCAAACCATGCTATTGATGGTGTTGTTGGATTTGAACTTGGCGAAGAAAAAAACAACTTTGATTTTATATCAGGAACAGGATTTACAAATCCAAATATCGTTAACAGAGTTGAAGGTGCCTTGCAGGACGACAATCCTTTGACGCCCAACGTAGATGAATCTAAAACAAAACAATCATATCGTAGTGAAATCAATAATAGTTCAAGGGTTTCTTTATTCGGACAATTAAATTATAATTATAAAAAGAAATATTTTGTTTTAGCTAATCTAAGACGTGACGAAAGCTCTGTTTTTGGAGATGATACGAATGTTGCCTTAAACAGTGGAGCTGGTTTAGCTTGGATTATTTCAAATGAAGATTTCTTAAACAATTCTTCTTGGATTGATTTCTTAAAACTAAAAGTAAGTTACGGTTCTACAGGAAACTCAAGAATTGGTTCTTATCGTGCCAAAGGTTTGTACAACGTAGGACAAAATGGTTATAACGGAGGTTTTTATGCTACTCCAATTACAGCTCCAAATGGTAATTTAAGCTGGGAAAAAAATAAAAAGTTTAATGCAGGAGTCGATTTTAATGTCTTCAATACAATCTCATTAACCTTAGAATATTATTATGATGATCTTAGTGACTTGATTACAAGCCGTGAAATTCCAACAGAAACGGGTTACAACAGTATGCAGTTAAATGCTGCCAGCATGTACAACAAAGGTTTTGAGCTTACTTCCAAAATCAAATGGTTTCAAAAAGGAAAATTCAAATGGACAACTATTTTTAATATTTCAACAGTTGAAAATAAAGTTACAGATTTAATTGGTTTAGGAAGTGATTATTCTGTAGCAAGTCTGGCTCTTGCTCAAAAAATTGGCTACAGTACCACTACAATTTGGGGAATAAAATGGACTGGAGTTGATCCTGCTACGGGACGAGATTTAATTAGAAAAGACGGCCAGATTTATGACGCGCCAACTTGGAGAAGTTTATTTAATGAAACAGATTGGGAACCAATTGGCGATACGCAGCCAAAAGCTTATGGAGGTTTCAGTAATAGCTTTTTATTCAACAACCGTTTCACATTATCTTTTACAGGAGCATTTCAATTGGGAGGTGACAAACTTATTTCTGATGAAATTGTATCCAAATACAGTAATTTAACTAACAGAAATATGTCTGTAAATGCTTATGATTACTGGAGAAATCCTGGAGATATTGTCTCGCAGCCTGCGCCAAGCCGAAACACTTTACTGCCAAACCTTAGTAAATATGTTTACGATGCTACTTATATCAAATTAAGCAATATCAATCTGAGCTATAATGTACCTATTAAAAATGCTTTTCTAGAGACTTTGACTGTTTTTGCTGACGTTTCTAATGCATTTTATTGGTACAAAGAAAAGAGTCCGTCTGGAATGAACGGAATCAGAGAATTCAGTTTCAATTATCCGCAATCGAGAACAATTTCATGTGGAATTAATACAAAATTTTAAAAATGAGATATTTTAAACATACTTTAAAATTCACTTTCCTCCTAGTCTCTATCTTCTTATTACAGAGCTGTAGTGATTTTCTTGAACAAGAACCCGGAACAAAAGTATCTATTACAGAACAGCTGGAGAAAAAAGAAGGTGTACTTGAGGCAATGCGAGGAATTTATACAGAACTTGAAGCACTTTCACGATTTGCTTCTTATGCAACTTATGCAGATTTACAAGGAGGAAATATAAAGTTCACACCAACAATTGGAACCTCAACTTCTAGTACAAATAGGGGACTTATTTCTATTAGAGATAATATCGCTGGTATATATGGTTTTGATGACAGATCGGAAGCATCAAATTTAGCTTCATTCTATGCCGATTGTTATGATGTGATTAACCAAGCCAATTTATTATTGGAGTTTACGGATGCATTACCTGACGCAACACTAGCAGAGAAAAATCAAATTAAAGCAGAAGCATTAACGATTAGAGCTTACAGTCACTTTTTAGTAAGTGAAATTTACTCGCAAAACTATAGCTTTACAGCCGATGCTTCTCATCCGGGAATTGTTTACAGTAAAAATTCTACAAACGCAAAACTTACCTATCCTGCCAGAGAAACGGTTGCTAATACTTATACTTTTATTATTGATGATATTAAAGCTGCTTTAGATTTATATTCTGATACCAATTTAATAAGTGGACCATCATATTCCTATTTTAGTAAATTAAGTACAAAAGCTTTACTGGCAAGAGTTTATTTATATAAAAAGGATTGGAAAAATGCCTACGATACAGCAAATGATATTATTGTAAATTCTGCTGTTACTTTAACTGCATCTGACAATTATGTTGCACAATGGGAACAGCCTGATCTCCCTATCTCAGAAATTATATTAGAATTTTCAGCTAAACGAAATGATGAAGGAAGCGCAAGTTCAACTATGGCTGTGGCATACGGATATACAACCAGCACAAACTATGGTTATTATTCTGCATCAAATGATTTGATTAATTTATATGAAAGTAATGACATTAGAAAACAGTTATTTTTAACCAGATCAATCGAAACAATAGTTAATCTGCAATTGGTTCCGTTAAATTATAATTTCACCAAAAAATATCAGGATAATCCAGGTTATGTAGTTTTTAGATTAAGTGAACAATATTTGATTCGTGCCGAAGCTGCAATCGAACTCAATAATGCAGATCAAGCTAGATCCGACATTAACATTATTCGAGCGCGGGCAAAAGCTGCATTATTAACAGACAACAGCAATATTTTAGAAGCATTACTTTTAGAGCGTAGAAAAGAACTTTGTTTTGAGGGACATTTATTTTTTGATATGGCACGAAATAAAAAAGATGTATCAAGAGATGATGGCTGTATTTCATCTTCATGCAGTCAGACTTATCCATCTCCAAAATATATTTTGCCTATTCCACGCAGTAACACCAGCCTAAATTCAAATTTAAAACAAAATGAATCGTACTAAAATTATATCCGCATTAAGTCTAGTTGTAATCGTATTTTCATCTTGTTCTAAAGATGATTACAGATTAGATTCTAAAAATATTGAACCTTATATCAGATTTAATTTCATGACAAATAATGGTATTCCCTTAGAATATCCAGTTGTAAATACCACTGCATTGCCATTGGCTGAATATGAAAACAAATCGGTTAAAGTTCTAAAAGTTCCTGTAACCTTAACTTCAGAAACTTTAAAAAATCCAGTTACAGCGACTTTTAGTGCCACAACTTCTGGAAGTCTAGATACTTTTACGGTACAGCCAGAAACGGAATTGCTTTTTCAAGGCAATAAATTAACAGACACTATTTTTGTTTCTTTTGATCAAAGATGGAAAGACAAACAATCTATTACCTTGAAATTAGAAAATACCTCAGATCCAGATATTCACATTGGAAATCTAAATACTGCATCGCCAAATACTAGTTTTACAATTAATTTGGCTGATGTTACTACCAATTATACATTTCCAATTGCACAATATCTTGTAAAAGGAGTTGTGGGAGAAAAAGTTGACTTTAAAGTAAATTTCCCCAACGGATTTATCCCTGCTGAAATAGATAGTAATCCTATTTTTAAATTTCAAAATGGTTTCGAATATTCTTTAACACATGATGATTATGGTAATAATAGAAGTTCAATAACCTATCATTTAACACTTTTAGAAGATTTGCAAAATGATGATGCACGTTACGAAAGTAAAATCACTCTTGTAAATACTCCAAATTATGTGGCATCAGGAAATATTAGTTTAACTATTGTAAAACCAATAAAAACACCTAGAGATATTCAAGCGTATCCCGCTTCAAAATTTACAGATCCTACAAATGCTTTTTATCTGACTTACGGAGAACATTGGTTTAATAATAACGGAAATTGTTCTTGGCAGACTTTCAACGCTTTAACTTTTCCAGTTATTGTAACGAAAGATGATCCTAATGCTATACTGTACAGCGACAAAGGAACATCAAACCCTAATGATGATATTTATCACGATGCTTTCAAAATTGGATTTAATGTGGCCAGCGGAACTAATACAGTCAACTCTTTTGGTTTAAAAAGATGGTTTTCTAACGAAAGTGGATCTGCTGCAATTTCTCCAGGATTTAATATTACCTCAGCTTTAGAATTTTTCCCTGCAAATGGAAACAGTAAAACGGAAGGAACCGTTTTGGTAATTCCACAAGATATCACAATCGGATCGAGCGCTACAAACACACACGTAATTGCAATTTCTGGAGATGGAACTTACAAAGAAATCAGCAACGGTTTATATGAAATTTCATTTGAATTAAAATTAACAAACGACAAACTGTTTGGAGGAACAGTTTCGACACAATACAGAATGTACAACAATAGAGTGTACACAAAGCCAACACCTTTAAGCATCTCGTGCCCAAAAG
>NZ_CAMLIX010000170.1 GCF_946479975.1 uncultured Flavobacterium sp. | reverse complement strand
TAAAACGGTGTCCTTCAAAACTTAATTCCACCGCGCGCTCACGTTTTACTTCTCCCATAAATGAATCTAAACTTGCTGTAAATACACTTGCAACATGACCAACACCCGCTCTATCGCGAATGACATTGATAGCATCAACAGCGGTTTTTGAAAATTGCGGATCTTTTCCACTTGCACCTCCATATCCTACTGCAGCTGCCTCAGCATACATGATGTAAACATCTGAAAGACGCATCCAAGGAAGATGGATATTTAAGTTGTTACCATATCCAAAACCATCATCGAATTTATTGGCTGTTCTCGGAATAAATTTATAAAGCAGATATCCAGTTCTACTTCCTGAACTAATATTTCTATAGCTTCCATTTGTATAAAGATTAGCATATCTATTTTGCTCTTCGTTTGCCGGCATAGATCCTGTAACACATTTTACACCGTCAAATACGATGTCATTGTAAAAACGAGGATCTCTTCCTTTCCAAGGAAATTGAGGATCGTAACCAGACTCTGGATCTGCTTTTGTAATATCTTTTATCGGCATCCCATTTGCCATTCCATAATTATCAACATAATTTGCTGTTGGTAAAAATTTCACATCTCCATCGCAAATTTGAGGAGCTGGCTGATATTGTTTTGAAGTTCCCCAGTTTGATCCGTTTGCTCCAAAATAAGGTCCTCTAAAAATCGCTTCTGTTGAACCAGGCATTCTCCAGTTTCCACCTGTTGTATAAAAATTATCACTGTATTTATTAAAGTTTACCAATTTATACTGCGATGCTCCACTTTCTGTAATGGTAAGAAGTTCTGCAAAAGCTCTTGCTGCTTTTTTACAATATTCTGCGCTGTAACCTGGATTTCCAGTAGATACTTTATTCATTAACGGACTTCCTGCCCACAAATAATTTTTTCCTAAATATCCTAGAGCCATTATTTTATTAATTCGAAGCTCATTTTTGCCTAAGGTTCTTTTCCCAACAGTTGTATCGTCCCAGTTTACAGGAAGCAAGTCTGCCGCTTCTCTAAAATCGTTTGCCGCTTTATCTGCACATTCCTGGTAAGTAAGTCTTGGCAGTTTTAATGGCTGATCACTTGGAAGAACGGTATCGATATAAGGAAGTCCACCAAAATACTGCATGAATTGAAAGTGAAACCAACCTCTAAAAAACAATAGCTGTCCTTTTATCATTTTCTTTTCTTCATCCGTGTACTCAGTCATTTTATCAATGTTTGCAAGTCCTATATTAGCCTTACGGATTCCCGCCCAGCCAAGTGTCCATAAATCTTTTGCAAAACGATCGTTATTGGTGCTTACATTTCTTCTGTTCATCCAGCCTGCCTGCCATCCGTCAAATTCAGTCTGCCATCCCCAAAAGTCTCCTTTGTCGATTTTACAAACAAAATGAAAATCACGAGCAGTAGATTGAATTTCATCTTCTCCCCAATTCCATGAATTAGTCCAATAAGCATTAGTAAAATCAGGAATACATTGGTACAATTCTTCTGTATAACCTTGAAAATTTTCAAAATTTTTAAATGCCTCTTCAGGTGAAATATCAGAATCTGATGATTTTTCAAGATAATCCTCGCATGATCCCGAAATTAAAAGCACACTTAAAACAATACTGTACTTTAGTATATTATGTATATATTTTTTCATAGTTCTCATTTTAAAATATAATATTGGCTCCCAGATTAAATCGCTTTACAGTAGGATAAGCTCCTTGTGATGCCCAGCCGGTTCCTGCAAAATTGGATTCTCTATCATCGGGCATTTTTGACCATAGATATAAGTTATTTCCATTCACATATACTCTCAGACTTTGAAGTCCTACAGATTTTATCCATTTTGATTTCCCGTCAAATGTGTAGGCGATCTCAGCATTCTTTAAACGTACATAAGATCCATCGTACATGTATCTGCTCCCGTTATTAAAACCGCTTGCAGTTGAGAGCCAGCGTGGCATTGGAGAATCTGCATTTGTATTGGCAGAAGACCAGAAAGATCCCTGATCGTACACCACATGATTCTGCTCAGATAAACTCGTTAAAACTACTTGTCTCGTAACATTATTCACTCCGTAAAACTGTACAAATGCACTAAAACCTTTCCAGTTAATTCCGAATGTTGAGTTGTACGTGTTTTGTGGTGTTCCAGAATATCCAAACGGAATATTATCTTTTGCATCAATAACTCCATCTGCATTGAAATCTAAAATATTATAGTTCCCCGGCAGTTTTTGACCGTCATTTGTACTATGAATAGTGCTTGCGTACAATTCATCCCAAGTATTGTAATAACCATGGCTTACATAAGAATAACTCTGCCCGATTGCTTTTCCTTCTCCTTTTTGATAATCTGGCAGTAACTCCGGGTTATCGGCACTTATGATTTTGTTTTTAGAATGTGTTATACTGCTATTCAGCCAAAGATTTAAACCGTTTCCAAAAGTGTAATTGAATTTAAGTTCCAATTCATAACCTCTATTTTGAACTTGTCCAAGATTTGCAACTGGTGCAACTGCACCATAATAAGAAGGAATTGCTCGTCTGCCACCGTCTAATAAAATATCCCTACGATCTTCGCGATAGACATCAAAAGTTCCAGAAACTAATCCTTTAAAGAAACCAAAGTCAACACCTATATCACTCTTTTTAGCCATTTCCCAATGCACATCAGGATTTCCTACCGTAGCTTCTTTGTACCAAGTATACGGACTTGATTCTGCCGTTTCTCCAGTAGTTCCAAGCAACGAATTACCGCCATACGCCCATTGTGACATGTACAGCCATCTACCGTTCACGTTATCATCTCCAATTTCACCATACGTCGCTCTTATCTTTAATAAATCAAGAAATGACTCTGTTCCTTTCATGAAGTTTTCTTTGCTGACAATCCAGCTTACCCCTCCCGAAGAGAAAAAGGCAAAACGATTTTCTTTATTAAATTTCTCCGATCCGTTGTAAGCTCCGTTGTACTCTATAAAATATTTATCAGCATAATTGTAGGTCGTACGGAAAACCCAATCTTCTCTAAAATGCGGAATTTCACTTCCTCTTGCAGTCTGGTTTCTATTAAAAAGTCCTAAGATGCCAATACTATGTTTATCGGCAATTTTGGTATTGTAATTTAATTGCAACTGATAAAATAGATTACGTGCAGATAAATTGTTATCTACTGAACCTGCACTTGGCGACCATTTTATACCTTCCTGAAAATCGAATCTGTTATTAAAGTCAAAACTATTTTTGTACAAAACCAATCCTGTATTTGGATCAATCCATTTCTGCTGTACGTCATTGTATAAATCGTTTACTCCTCGATTGTTTTCCACGAAAGTGTTATCCAAAGCAATCATTCCTTTAGCGCTAAGGCCTTTAACAACCATGTCTAAGTTTTGTTCCAATGTAAAATCGGTATTCAACCTTGTAGTCGTTACATATTGCACACCGCTTATCGCTAAATTCAATACAGAGTTAGACGCTTTACCCTGATTTGGAGCATAGTAACCCCAAGAACCATCAGAATAAAAAGGAAGAAAAACATCTGGAGCAGTAGAGTAAGCCGCATCCCACATTGGATATTCACTTCCTGAAGCTCCCCACGGACTCTTTTTAACTCCATGAGAACCAGCAAGTCCAACTTTAAAAACCGTACTAGATGTAATTTGAAAATCTAAATTACTTCTAACATTTAAACGATTGTAACCGTATCCAGCATCGTAACCTCTATTGTTATTGTATTTTCTAAAAAGATCTCCCTCACTCATAAAATCGGCACTAGCAAAATACTTCACATATTTTGTTCCGCCGCTTACATTTAAACTGGCATTGTAAGACATTGCATAATCTTTGAATAATGTTTTCTGCCAGTCAACATTAGGATAACGTTCTGCTTCTTCAGTATTTGCAGGAAACCTGTATTTGTCAATAATGGCTTGAGGCAGATAATCGTTCCAGCTCGACGGACTAAGCGCCAATTCGTTTTCAATTGCTCTATTTTTAACCATAAGAGCATCGTAAGCGTCCAGTTTACCAGGAAGTTCTGAAGGTACTTTTACCGTAGTATTAAAAGTCGTTCTTATCAACGCAGCTCCAGAACGGCCTCGTTTTGTAGTGATTAAAATAACTCCGTTTGCACCTCTTACTCCATAAACCGCAGTAGCAGAAGCATCTTTTAAAACCGAAACAGATTCTACAGAAGTGATCTCAACACTATTCATTGGTCTTTCTACTCCATCTACCAGAATAAGCGGCTGTGCATTGTTCCAAGTACTTGCACCACGAATAAAAAGCTGCGGATCTTCTTCGCCCGGCATACCTGTACTCGCAGAAGTAATCAATCCGGGAACATTCCCTGTTAAGGCAGCACCAATACTATTTACTCCTCCCGCTCGTTCCAGCGTTTTACCAGAAACCTGTGCGATCGAAGCTACCAGACTTGCCTTTTTCTGTTTTCCGTATCCAACAATAATAACTTCGCCTAAATCTGTTTGATCCTGCTTCATTACGGCATTAATTTCAGAATTACCTTCTACGGCTATCTCCAAGTTTTTAAACCCTACACTGGTAAAAACCAAAACAGCTTTAGCCGAGGGAACTTTTATAACATACTTACCATCTATGTCGGTAATGGCAACCGCATTGGGTACATTTTTTACAGCCACATTTACTCCTGGAATTCCCAAATGATCATTGGCAGAGGTAACGCGTCCTGTTATTATAATTTCTTGATTAGTCTGGAATACTGCTTTTCCCAAAGGCTCTACATTCTCAGCAGCCTGTACAGGACTTGTAAACAAAAACTGAAACAAAACTCCCAAAGGCAGATACTTTAAGCCATTAAAAATTTTACATAATTTTATTCTCATATTAATTAAGATGTTTGAACTAATTATTTATTTATTTTTTCACTAATTGATAAGCAGTAGTAAGGGCGATTAATTCCTTAAAAAAATCTACTTATAATTATCATAGTCTTCATGTTGAGTTGTGGTTCTTCATTTGTTTTGCTTTTAAAAATTGGTTAGTTTTTTTTGCAGATTTCATAACTCTATTTTTACGAAAAAAGAGTTACAAGATTATGGGGTGTTAAAATGAATGTGAATTTTATGTTAACAAACATAAGCAAAAAAAGCAAACACACAACCGATTGTTTAAAAATTTAATGACAATATGTAAAAAAAACACTTAAATAAAAACGTAATAAATATTTTTTAAGCTAATTTTTTAATAATTAAATAATTTTAAAACTATTTCGGCAAGAAAGTATATAATCTTTTCAATTGAATGTCAAAATCATTAACAATTGTATATTTTACACTTAATAAAAATTTAGCCAAATATTATCAGCTTATTATGACAAAAAGCTAGTGAATATCAACTTCTTAATAGGGAAATAACCCATTCTGATCTTACAAAAAGACTACTTTTTACAAAAAGAACAACCGATTGTATAATTTCTAATAAATTGCATTTCAGTATATTTATGTGTTTAAAAATAATTTTGAACTTACTCTTTGATAAAATGAATAAAACACAAAATCATAGCAATTATTAAATCCAAAAAAATAGTCGAATCTTTCGTTAAACTAAAAAGCCAGCTTCAAAACTGAAGCTGGCTTTTAACCAAAAATTATTAAATGTATTAACTCTAATTTGTTATGACAATGCCTCCATTGCGAGGTATGGTGATTTCTATTTCCTTATTTTTATTTATTTTCTGAGTGCTGACTTTTCCTTTTAACTGCTCATCATCAGAAATACAATTTACTGTGGTATTGGCAGTTAGCATATCCAGTTTTAATTTTGTTTTCAGTGTTTTATTTTCAGCATTGATTCCGGCGATGTACCACTTTGCTCCTACTCTTCTTGCTAATAATACATATTTACCAGGATATCCGTCCAAAAGGCGAACCTCATCCCAGACAGTTGGCACTTCTTTCATAAATTTCACAGCCCAGTCAGGAGCATCATTTAAATTGTTTGGTGCTAAAGCGAAATGCTGTACTCCACTTTGAAAAAGCACCGCAGTGGCTAACGCAAAAACATCAGAGGTCATTCTTTTTGAACCTTTATTTGGGATGTTATCACTATTGTAGAATTGGTTTAAAGCGCTTCCGCCAAAATCCATGCTTCCTACTGTATTTCTGATAAAAGTGTGTGTCGCCGCGTTTATAGCTTCGTTATCACAGCTTTTCTGTCCGAAATGTAAATTTTCGCTTGCGAGAACAGCTTCACTTGAGGCAAAATTTGGATACATACGTTCCCAGCCACGCGGTAAAGTACAGCCGTGAAAAATAACCATAATTCCAAAATCATTGGCATCTGTCAAAATATCTTCATACAATTTCATGGTCACCTGCTTATCACCTCCAAAGAAATCAACTTTAATTCCTTTTACTCCAATACTTTTCATCCACGCCATTTCTTTGCGTCGCGCTATTGTATTGTCCATTAATCCTTTTGGACCCTGCGGTGCATCATTCCAATACCCGTTGGAATTGTACCACATATAAAGTCCTACGCCTTTTTGTTTACCGTATTGAGCCAATTCTGCTATTTTATCACGACCAATTTGTGTATCCCAAAGTGCATCAATCAAAATGGTTTCATAACCCATCGAAGCGCTAAAATCGATATAATCTTTTTGTACTGGAAAAGTGGTGTTATTATCCATTTTCATAATCCAGCTCCATGTTCCTTTTGTATATTGATATTCTTTAGAAGCTTGGTATTTTGGCTTGACCAAATCAAACGGAATCGTAGTTTCAACAATAGGCGCCAATGTTTCGCCAATTGTAATGGTACGCCACGGAGTTTCTCCGTCAAGAGGCATTCCTGGCTGAGTTGTTCCGTTTCCGTTATTTTCTCCTGCCATCGGAAATCCAATCATGTATAATCCGTTCTCGCGCCCTATTAATCTGCTGGCACAATAACCGCTGTCTACACCTGTTTCAGAAATTAAAACCCATCCGGCATTATTTACTTTAAACAGACATGGAAATGTATAGCCATTTCCCCAGCCATTCTTTCCTGCTGCATCATCCAATGTGTATGAAGTTTCATAACTAGGCGCTGTTCTGGCAAATCCGGTCATTGGATTACTCTGCGGACAAAGAAATGTAGTAGCTCCTTTTGGCAGTAAAAAACCCGAAACTTCTTCCTGAACCACACAAGAAAGTGTTTCTTTCTGCGGATGTAATTTATACTTAAATCCAAGATCATTATTGCTTACCCTGAAAACAACATCAAGCACTGATTTGCCCTCTTTTGTAAATGAAAAAACGGCTTCATTTGCTGTATAATGTACACTGCTTTTCTTTATGTTTCGGAGCTCATATACTTCGTCAATTTTATTCTGAATGACATTTTTTTCTAACGCCAGTCCAGAGCTGAAATCACCTGCATTTGTTTTTAACCCCAAAGGGGAATTCTCGATAAACGTTTTTTGATTATAAGTGACACTATACAAAGGCATTCCGTTATTTACAGAAACAGAAACGCTAAGTTTTCCGTCTGGACTTCTTACTATTGTCTGTGCGTTTAGGTTTAAAAAACTTACTAAATATAAGAATATAAGACTTTTAAGATTCATGAATTTTGAAATTTATCTTTTACTAAAGGATTTATGAAACGATTGAAACTCTTTTTATTTTTGAAATATAGTTTTTACTATTTTCAAATTAAAGGCAGAAATTATTTAAAAATCCACCAATCTAAATTAAATATTGATTTGACTTGACCTTTAAAAACAAAAAATACATTGTGAAGTCCTTTTACCTTTTCAACCTTACAGGTAAAATCTTTCCACGTATTGAAACTGCCGGTATTTTTGATCTCACAAATACCTAAAAGCTTGCCTTCTTTACTGTCTAACCGAATTTCGATTTGACCTCCACTTTCTGAAGAGGCGTTTACTAAAAAGGTTTTTGCTGTTTTCTTAAAATTAACAGCTTTAACTTCTATGTAATCGTTGTTGTCTATCTGAGTTATAAAAACGCCTTTTTGATTATTTTTATCTGATTTAACTCCTTCGCTCCAAGCGATAGTCTCGGCTTCAACACGAGAAAACGGGTTTATTTCACCTACTGCTTCTGGTCCGTCAATGGAGAAATAAGATAATGTTTTTATAGTTCCATCTGGATTATAAATAATTTCGTCTAAATCTACCGAACGTCTTTCGTAAAATGTAGAAGTTTCTCTTTTTATAATATCATAACTATGCCCAAAAACATACGACTTTCCTTTATAATCAATAATTCCGGGATGATTGCCTCTGGTTTTTTCGCTGGCTTCTATAACCATTCCTTTATATTCCCATGGACCTGTTACAGAATTACTCATGGCATACCCAATTCCTTCCGGACAGCAGGTTGAAGCATACGACATATAATAATGTCCTTTTCTTTTGTAAATCCATGGTCCTTCCTGATAATTTTTCGGTTTGGTTGGTTCTTTGACGACCTCTCCAGAATAAGAGATCATGTCTTTATTCAATTTTACGTAATAAACATCTGGATTTCCCCAGTATAAATAAGCTTGTCCGTCATCATCTATAAAAGGAGATGGATCAATGTCATTCCAGTGATGATCCGTATCTATCAAACGTTTTCCCAGCGGATCTTTAAACGGTCCATACGGACTATCTGAAATTAAAACCCCAATTCCGTTTCCATGCATGGGAGCATACAAATAAAATTTACCATTGCGTTCGATTGTCTGAATTGCCCAAGCTCCGTTGTCATGTTTTGCCCAGCTAAAATCCTTTAACGAAGCTACTGCGCCATGATCGGTCCAGTTTACCATATCTGTTGAAGTGTAAAGAAGCCAGTCGACCATTTTAAATCCTTCTGCATCATCTTCATCATGCGAGGTGTACAAAAAAACGGTATCGTTGTAAACCATCGGCGCTGGATCGGCAGTATATTTTGTCTGAATTATGGGCTTTTGTTTGATAGTACTTTGCGCAATTCCATTCAAAGAAAAAACTATAAAAAAGCAGCCTAATATAATTTTAGAAGTGTATTTATTCATGCTATTTCAATTTAAAATATAATTCTGTAATCTGTTTTCGATTTCTATTCTTTACAACTTAACCAAAATTTGATTTCCGTTATAATGGATTATTTTATCAAATTGATTCGCATTTTTATTTGATTTTGAAGAATCCGAAGACACTTTTACAATATTAAATTTTCGGTCTTTTATAACTCCTGAATACGATCCTTTCTGCTTGCTGATCGTTAAAGTTTTCTTTAAATCATTCCATTTAAAAGTTATAGTGGCAAATTTCCCATCCTCATAATTGTAGTTATCGCCTTCATCTTCATAAAGCGTAAATTCACCATCAGCTCCCTCGTAAATTCGTATTTCAAGATCATCCCATTTCTTTTCTTCTGCATATTGAACTGCAGGTCCAAACGGAATAATACTTCCTGCTTTAACATACAGCGGAATTTGATCTATTTGAGTTTCCTGCTCAATTTCCTGTCCTCCGCTAAAGTTCTTGTTTGTCCAGAAGTCGTACCAAATGTGACCTCCTGGCAGATAAACTTTCTTTGTTTTTTTCTGATTAAAATCTATCGCAGTTTCTTTGCCTTTTTCAGTTGTTCCATTTTTATTCCATCCCGTATCTTCGTTTGTTTTTACAATAGTTTCGGGAGTATATTGTGCGTTTACCACAGGAGCTACTAAAATCGACTGGCCAAACATATATTCGTTGTTCATATCTTTGACTTTTTCATCTTTAAAATCCATTACCAAAGCGCGCATTAAACTCGAATTTTCATTCGTCACTTTCCAAGCATTAGAATAAATGTAAGGAAGCAGTTTGTAACGCAAGTGAATGGCTTTTTCGATAGCATCGTAAATAGGTTCGCCTTTTTTTCCAAATTGATAGATTTCTCGAGGAACATCTGTCCCGTGAGAACGCATCATTGGTGTAAAAGCGCCAAATTGAAGCCAGCGAACATATAACTCCTGATAAGAGCTGTTTTTTGCGCCCGATTTATCTTTGAAGTCTTTATTATTATAACTTCCTGCGAAGAAACCTCCAATATCAGAATTCCAGTAAGGAATACCGCAAAGTGAGAAATTTAGTCCCGCCGGAATTTGATTTCGCAATGTTTCCCAAGAAGAATTAACATCTCCCGACCATGTATTTGCTCCATATCGCTGCTGGCCGGCAAAAGCTGAACGTGTTAAGATAAAAACCCTTTTCGAATCTGAAACTTTACGCTGATGATCGTAAACCCCGCCAACAGTCATTAAAGGATAAGCGTTTCTTACTTTTCTAAAAGATCCTAAAAATGTTTTATTATCAAAATCTTCCAGTTTAATTTCTAAATGATCAGGCTCTGTAGAGTCCATCCACCAGCCGTCAATTCCGAGAGAAAACAATCCTTTGTTGAGATAATTCCAATAAATATCTCTCGCTTCTGGGTTGTAGGCATCATAAACTTTTACACCTGAAGGGAAATTCATATCGGGCGGCCAGACGTCTTTTCCAGATTGCGGCCAGGTTTGAAAATCAAGCAGCATATTTTTTTGTTTCATTTCTTGAAACTGCGGTGTTTTTGGACCAAAAGAAGACCAGATCGATATGGTAAGATGTGCATTTAATTGATGAATGTCATCAATCATTTGCTGTGGTTTAGAAAATTCTGGATTTAAAAAACTCATTCCGTTCCAATGATAATTGTCTCCCCAATACTGCCAGTCCTGAATAATTCCATCTAACGGCACACCAAGATCACGGTATTTTTTTACGACTTCTACGGTTTCCTGCTGGCTTTTGTAACGCTCTTTACTCTGCCAGAAACCAAAAGTCCATTTAGGAAACATCGGGACGTTTCCTGTTAAGTCGCGCATTTGAGCAATTACGCCATCTGCGTTATTACCAAGCATGAAATAATAATCGATTCCGTCTCCAACTTCAGATTTAAAAGTTGTTTCTTCAGCATTATCATTGAAATCTGTTGGAGAATAATTATCCCAAAACAATCCGTATCCTTTATCAGATTGGAAAAAAGTGACAAAATCCCAAGTGTTATTTTGAACCATATGCAGTTTTTGATTTCGCTGCGACATTTTTCCATTTTGAAGAATTCCTAAACCGTAAACCGCCTCTTTTGGATCTAAAGTAAAAGACTGACTAACGCTGTATGTTTTGTCACCCGTATCATTAAAATCGGTAAAAACTGCACCTGATTCTTTTTCATTTAATAAAGTTTTTCCAGTGAGAGATTCAAATGAAATTTTACCCGAATTTACATTCACACTTACCTGCATTGCTGTACTTTTTAGCAAAACGGTACTGCCTTTTTTATCTAAAGCAAGTTTTGTTTTTTCGGCA
>NZ_CAMLIX010000169.1 GCF_946479975.1 uncultured Flavobacterium sp. | reverse complement strand
GAAGATGTTTTTAACGAAGCTTCTCACTTTATGGGATACAATCCGCTGATTCAGTATGTAATGCAGCCAGTTTTGGCATTTGGGGTAATTTTCCACTTCGTAATGGGATTTGTACTTACGGCTCAGAACAGCGCAGCAAGACCAATTGCATACGCAAAATACAATGGAGCAGCAAACGCTTCTTGGAGTTCAAGAAATATGATTATTTCTGGATTGGTTATCTTGGCTTTCTTAGGATTGCACTTTTATGATTTCTGGTTTCCTGAAGTTAGTTACAAGTACATTGCAGGAACTGCGCCAGATGCTACAAGATATTACCATGAGTTGGTAGCAAAATTTCATGACCCAATTCGTACAGGTTTATACTGTATTTCTTTTATCCTTTTAGGATTTCACTTATGGCACGGGTTTGGTTCATCTCTTCAATCAATGGGGATGCACAACAAATACTCTAGATTTTTAGCAAAAGTAGGTTACGGATTCGCAGTTGTGGTTCCAGCTCTTTTTGTAATTATCGCATTATTTCATCATTTCAATAATTAATATCAATTATAATGGCATTAGATTCAAAAATTCCAAATGGTCCTATAGCGGATAAATGGACAAATTATAAAGATCATATTAATTTAGTAAACCCAGCTAACAAACGTAATTTAGATATTATCGTTGTTGGTACAGGTTTAGCTGGAGGTTCGGCTGCGGCTACTTTGGCAGAATTAGGATATAACGTAAAAGCATTTTGCTTCCAAGATTCACCACGTCGTGCGCACTCTATTGCGGCACAAGGAGGTATCAACGCTGCAAAAAACTATAAAGGTGATGGTGACTCGATCTACAGATTGTTTTATGACACTGTAAAAGGAGGAGATTACCGCGCTCGTGAGGCAAACGTTTATCGTTTGGCTGAAGTTTCAGGAAATATTATTGACCAATGTGTGGCTCAAGGGGTGCCATTGGCTCGTGAATATGGCGGACTTTTAGATAACCGTTCTTTTGGAGGAACTTTGGTTTCTCGTACATTTTACGCACAAGGACAAACTGGACAACAATTATTGTTAGGAGCTTATTCTGCAATGAACCGTCAAATTG
Organism: uncultured Flavobacterium sp.; assembly: GCF_946479975.1. The sequence goes on along the minus strand of NZ_CAMLIX010000169.1, from coordinate 10,282 downwards.
GTCGTGGAAAAATTAAAATGTACAACCGTCACGAAATGTTAGACATTGTTATCGTGAACGGAAAAGCGAGAGGTATTATCGCTCGTAACTTAATCACAGGAGAAATTGAAAGACATTCTGCTCACGCGGTAGTAGTAGGTTCTGGAGGATACGGAAACGTATTTTTCCTTTCTACAAATGCCATGGGAAGTAACGCAACAGCAGCTTGGAAAATTCATAAAAAAGGAGCGTTTTTCGCAAATCCTTGTTATACACAAATTCACCCAACATGTATTCCAGTTTCAGGAGATCATCAGTCAAAACTGACTTTGATGTCTGAGTCTTTACGTAATGACGGTCGTATTTGGGTTCCTGCAAAATTAGAAGATGCTCAGGCAATTCGTGAAGGAAAGAAAAAAGCAACAGATTTATCTGAAGCAGAAAGAGATTATTTCTTAGAAAGAAGATACCCAGCATTTGGTAACTTAGTGCCTCGTGACGTTGCGTCTCGTGCGGCTAAAGAAAGATGTGATGCTGGTTTTGGAGTTAACAAAACAGGTGAAGCAGTTTACTTAGATTTCGCAGCAGCGATCAAACGTTACGGAACTGAAGATGCTTATGTAAAAGGTTTAGATGATAAAGATGCTGCTTTGGTGACTAAATTAGGAGCTGCAATCGTAAAAAGTAAATACGGAAACTTATTCCAAATGTATTACAAAATCGTCGATGAGGATCCTTATACAACACCAATGATGATTTACCCAGCGGTTCACTACACAATGGGTGGAACTTGGGTTGATTATAACTTAATGACTACAATTCCAGGATGTTTCTCAATTGGAGAATCTAACTTCTCTGATCACGGAGCAAACAGACTTGGAGCTTCTGCTTTAATGCAAGGTTTAGCTGATGGATATTTCGTATTGCCTTACACTATCGGAGATTATTTAGCTCCGGATATTAAAATGGGTGAAATTTCTACAGATTTGCCAGAATTCATCGAAGCTGAAAAAGCGGTAAAAGATCAAATTGATAAATTTATCAATAATAACGGTAAACATTCTGTAGATTATTTCCACAAAAAATTAGGAAAAATCATGTGGAATAAAGTAGGTATGGCTCGTAACGCTCAGGGTTTAACTGAAGCTATCGAAGAAATTGCTGCTTTACGTGAAGAGTTTTATAAAGATGTAAAAGTGCCAGGAAGCGCTAACGAATTTAATCAGGAATTGGAGAAAGCGACACGTGTTGCCGATTTCTTAGAATTAGGAGAATTGTTCGCGAAAGATGCTTTACACCGTAACGAATCTTGTGGTGGTCACTTCCGTGAGGAATACCAAACAGAAGAAGGAGAAGCACTTCGTGATGATGAAAACTTTGCATATGTTGCAGCTTGGGAATACAAAGGAAAACCAAGTGATGCAGTATTACACAAAGAACCTCTTAATTACGAAAACATTAAATTAGTTCAAAGAAGCTATAAATAGTATTTAAAAAGTCTAGATGCTTTTTGTAATACTTAAAACTTACACAAAATGAAACTTACATTAAAAATATGGCGTCAAAAAAACGCCCAAGATAAAGGAGGGATTGTAGAATATCCTATCGATGGAATCGAACCAGATATGTCTTTCCTTGAAATGCTTGATGTTCTTAACGAACAATTAATCAGCAAAGGAGATGAGCCAGTTGCATTTGATCACGATTGTCGTGAAGGAATCTGCGGAATGTGTTCTTTATTCATCAACGGTGAAGCGCACGGACCAGACAGAGGAGTTACAACTTGCCAGTTACACATGCGTATGTTTAAAGATGGTGATACGATTTTTATCGAGCCATTTAGAGCAAAAGCTTTCCCTGTAATTAAAGATTTAGTTGTTGATAGAAGTTCTTTCGACAGAATCCAACATGCTGGAGGATTCGTTTCTGTAAACACTTCTGGAAATACAATCGATGCGAATACTATTCCAGTTCCTAAAGACGACGCAGATAAATCATTTGATGCTGCTGCTTGTATTGGTTGTGGAGCTTGTGTTGCAACTTGTAAAAACTCTTCAGCAATGTTATTCGTTTCTGCAAAAGTTTCTCAATATGCATTGTTGCCACAAGGTAAAGTTGAAGCAACAGACCGTGTTTTACACATGGTTCACCAAATGGATTTAGAAGGTTTCGGAAACTGTACAAATACAGGAGCTTGCGAAATCGAATGTCCAAAAGGAATCTCGCTTGAAAATATCGCACGTATGAACCGTGAGTATTTAGCAGCAAGTTTAAAAGGATAAAAATACAATTTAGTATATTTGAAAAAACGCATCAGCCATTGGTTGATGCGTTTTTTGCTTCTATTTATAATACAATTGTGAAGTGCTTGTTTTTCTTTTTCTTTTTCTTCCTGCTTAATAAAATAATTTAAAATCATTGCTCTTTCAAGTTATTTAATTTATGACTAACCATTTATGTAATAAAATATTTTATAACAGAAACACATAAAAATGACGCCTAAATGCTTAACTCAGGATAAATATAGCTGTAAATCTTCCATAGTTACGAAGGGAAGTTTATTTTCATGTAAAATTTGTTTGACACTAATTGCAGCATAGATTGAAAAACACAAAAAGTTCATCTTCCTTACCAATAATTGTGATTTTTTCGAAGTGATTTCTAATTTAAATTTTACTCACCAGTTTAGATTAAAATCTGTGTAAATCTGCTTTGATCTGTATAAATCTGAGTAAAAAAATCTATGTGCAAAAATATTTCACGGAGATTTTAAAAAGATTTTAGCAGATCAAATTAGATTTTATTTGTTCAATGAAACGATGTTTTATTATATTTCATCCAACAGGTTAGTCTGTTTGAAATTTTTATTGCCAATACAGCTTTTGCTTTCGATGAATTATGTGCTGAAATGTTTATTTTTGTAAATAGAAAAATCAATTGGCATGAGCACTGAAAATGAAGTTTTAAATTACAGTAAAGAAGAACGTAAAAATCATATTCTAAAAGAGATCAACCTGCATACACGTGTAAGTTTTGAAACTCTTTCGGCTAAACTTGGCGTTTCCGAAGATACTGTCCGCCGTGATATTAATGAATTGGATGCCGATTTGCTTTTAATAAAAGTGAAAGGCGGCGCCATGACCAAAGGATATCACTATTCTTCATCTAATCAGACTTATGCGGTAGAAGCGAAACAAGTTATTGCACAAAAAGCGGTTGGACTTCTCCATGACGGAATGGTTTTAATTGTTGACGGCGGAACTACGATTCGCGAATTCATCCGATTAATTCCAAACGATCTTAATTTGACCGTTTTTACGATTACGGCCTTAACGGCGGTTCAGCTTTTAGACAAACCCAATATCAAAACAATTATGATTGGGGGCAGCATTTCTTCTTACAGTCAGATGTGTGTGAGCGGAGAAGCTTTTCATCAGTTGGCCAATATAAAAGCCGATCTTTTGGTTTTAGGAACCAATGCTTTAGACGTTGATGGCGGTTATTCTGATTCGGATTGGGAAACCGTTCAAGTAAAAAAAGCAATGATTCAAGCTTCTAAAAAAACAGCAGTTTTGACTATTACGGAGAAACTAAATACGGTTCTTAAAATGAAAATTGCCAGTCTTTCTGAGATAAATTATGTTATTACCGAAGAAGAACCCAATCACGAAAAACTACAGCAATACAAAAGTGCGGTTCCTGGTTTAAATATTATGTAGTCAATAATTAAAATTGTCTAAAATGAAAATTGCTTTAATCCAATCTGATCTCATTTGGGAAAATGCGGCTGCAAACCGAGAAAATTTTGATTCCAAAATCGATGAAATCAATTCTGAAGTAAATCTAATTGTACTTCCAGAAATGTTTTCGACGGGATTTACTATGAATGCTTCGGATGTGGCAGAAACCATGCAGGGAGAAACAATTGAGTGGATGAAAGTAAAGGCCAAACAAAAAAATGCTGCTATAACGGGAAGTGTAATTATTACCCAAAACGGCGAATTCTATAACCGAATGTTTTTTGTTTTTCCGTCGGGCGATTTTCAATATTATGATAAAAGACATTTGTTTTCGCTTGCTGGAGAAAATGAATTCTATACTCCTGGAACCGAGAAAGTAATCGTAGAATATTTAGATTGGAAAATTTGCCTTCAGATTTGTTATGATCTTCGATTTCCTGTTTTTTCTAGAAATGTCGAAAATTATGATCTTCTTTTGTATGTTGCCAACTGGCCAAAAGTTAGAACAAAAGCTTGGGATACTTTACTAAATGCGCGTGCTATAGAAAATTTAAGCTATGTTGCCGGCGTAAACAGAATAGGTTTTGATGATAATAATTTTGAGCATAATGGGCACACCCAATTAATAGATTTTTGGGGAGATTATGTAATAAAGCCACAAGAAACAGCAGGTGTTTTTGTGGCTGAATTGGATAAAAATATAATGCTGGAAACCCGACGAAAACTGAATTTTCTAGGTGACCGCGATACTTTTGAAATTAAGATCTAAAAAGCTTTCCGTTTCTTGTCTGCCTCTTTTTTCTTTTTATCGTCTTGTTTTTTCTCGACTTCGGGATTAAACGGAGTACTCAAATCAATAGTTTCATCCACATCCCAATTAGATCTTACATCTATGCCTTTTTGGAAATAATATACTTCTTCAGAATAGGTTTTATTTAGGAAACTTCCAGTGTCATAAACCTTATTTTTGTTGTCATCATAAATAACACGAATTGTAAATTCTTCGGGAACCATTAAATTAAATGTAATAGTGGTTTCGCCTTCAGAATAAGCACTCGCGAGTACATTGTCTCCTTTTTTATTTGTTAATTCTACAATGATTGGAAAACGTTTTACATTTTTTAAGTTCAAAATCAAGTTACCATAATCTTCAAATTCCTTAGTAGCTAATTTGTATGATAATGTATCATTTGTCTTTTCGTAAAAATCGGTCAAAGCGCCTGGTAAAAACGTGAAATGGTATTTTTCTAAAGGTTTTTTCTCAAAATCAACATATAACTTTTGGTCAAACTCATCGTATTCTGTTTTAAAATCAACAGCTGTAGAATCTTTATCGACTAATGTGATTTTAGATTTATCAAATTTTACCAAAGGCGTTTCGGTTTCCAGTGTAAAACGTTCTCTAAAAGTAATCTGGCCGTTTTGTATCGCTTTAATAGCTAAAGTATCCTTTTTTAGTGCTTTAATTTTAAAACTAAACCTTTTATTGTATTTCTCTCTCGAAACTTCCATAGATAGAGAATCTGTTTTTAAAGGTTTAAACCAAACTTGAAGAGAATCTTTTTTAGGGAACTGCGTTACAATAGTTTCCAAAACCTCATTGCCGTTTTTAAGGACAATTTTTGGTTTGTCTTTTTTGAAATCTTGTTTTCCTTCGTACGGAAGTAATAATCTGTTTCCAGAAGCCTGAATTGGTTTGAAAGTCTTTAAAGGCAAAACCTCTTTAAACAATTCTAATTCATAAACAGTATCAGTTGGAATTGTAATATAATGTTTCAAAAACCCAATTTTATCATCTTTCGGATTAAATTTATTGTTGCTTGCTTTGTCTTTCAATGCCACCAAAAGATATTTTCCTTCTTTTAAATTATCAAATTGAAATGTTCGCATACTGTCTAAAGTATTCGTTATATAACGAGGAAATTCCTTGTAAATAGTAGAATCCTTAAATTTATCATTTACTTCATAAAGCATCACCGAAACAAAGTTGTCTACATATTTTTCGTGAGAATCTTTAATTATACCATTTAGTTTAAGCGAATCAATATAAGGTCCTGTAGAAAACACATATTTAAACTGATTGATAGCATTTCCTTCATTATTGTCTGTAATGGCTTGTCCAAAATTTAAACTATACGTGGTGTTAGGCTGTAAAGTATCTTTAATTTCAATCTTTATAAATTTGCTTACCGTTGTTGGTGTGATAATAGGCTCGTTTTTAAAAGGAGGAGAAATAATCAACTGTTTATTAGTATTTTTCAGTTTTATATATTCGTCAAAATTCAGCATAATAGTATTTCCTTTAAAATTAGTGCTGTAATTTTCAGGATAACTTGAGACTAAAACAGGCGCCAAAGTATCTTTTAAACCGCCGGTAATACTACCTCTTTTGGCACAGCTGATGACTGATATTAGAATAATAAATGAAATGTATTTTAAAGTGTTTTTCAACATAGTGGTTTTTCAATTTGATTGCACAAAATAACGATTATATTTGCTTTAATTGAAATTTTTTGGCCATTTATTAGGATTTGAATTTTTTGTATTTCTTCATTATTTTTTATGATTTTGATATTTTAAAAAGTCATAATTTCTTACTTTTGATATAAAATGTAATTTCCTAAGTTTTGTTAAAGCGAATTTTCCCAATTTTATTTCTCTTTTTGCTGGTTTCCTGTAGTCCAACTGAAAAGCCAGTTATCTCCTTTTATTATTGGAAAACAATTTTCAAATTTTCTGAAAAAGAGAAAGAGGTTTTGAAAGACAATCAGGTTAAGAAGCTTTATGTTCGGTATTTTGACATTGGTTTACATCCTGAAAATAAGTTCCCAATTCCAATAAGTCCCATTCGTTTTGAAGAAAATCCGAGAGAATTTGCAATTGTTCCAGTTGTTTTTATTCAGAACAAAGTTATGCTTCAAAAAAATGTGGATGTAAAAGAACTGGCTCAAAAAACATTCGATTTTATAGACCAAATCAATTCAAAAAATAAAATTCCGTGTCAGGAAATTCAAATTGACTGCGATTGGACTTTAAATAGCAAGGAAAATTATTTAAGTTTTATTGAAGTTTTTAAAAAGCTTTCGAAGAAAAAACTTTCGGCAACAATTCGACTTCATCAGGTAAAATATTTCAAGAAAACCAAGATTCCAAATGTCGATTCTGGAGTTTTGATGTATTACAATATGGGATCAATTGCGCCAGATTCATTAAATTCTATTTACGATCAAAAAGTAGCGGCAAAATATTTGAGCAGTTTAAAAAAATATCCGCTTCATCTGGATTTTGCTTTTCCAATTTATTCCTGGGGAATTCATATTCGAAATAATAAAGTAATCGGACTTCGTTCTAAAATGAATAAAAAAGAATTAGTAGAAGATTCGAATTTTGAAAAAATAAGTTCGATTTTTTTCCGAGTTAAACAATCCAATTACAAAAATGGAGTTTTTTATGAAGAGAATGATCTGTTGAAAATAGAAGACATTACAAAAGAAGATTTAAAAGAAATGGCAGAAGATTTGGATGAAAATCTGCCTGAAAAACCAAATGAAATTATATTTTACGATTTAGACGAATTCAATTTAAACAATTATGAAAAGAATATTTTTGAACAAGTTATTTCTAAGTTTTAGCGTTGCTTTACTTTCGATATACGGAATCATTTATGCCTGCGCAGGCGACGACGATTGGGATTTTTTTGGTGGTAATTCTAATTTTACGCCAGAAACATTTGCAGACAAATCGTATTCGCCTCTTTTTCTTTCTGGAGGAATTTTTTACGGAATTGGGTTTGATACCCAGCACAATTCGCGTTTCAATAAAAACATAAAATCAGATTGGGCAGATTACTTGAAAGGAAAAGCAGATACAACAACTGTAAATTATTTCTTGATTGGAGATGAACGCCCAAGATATTATTCTGATGATAAAAATACGATCAAAAACAAAGAAGAAATTTCAGATCTGCATGCTTATTATAAAACAAAAAAAGAGAATAAGAGTTCGCAGAAATGGGGAAAAAAGATCAGTTTAAAAGATGATAAAATCAAGAATTTTGTTGAATTTTTATATCTCGCTCAAAAAATAGAAACCGTTTCAATAGGAGAAGATTATTGGAGCTACGATCCCGTTGTGGCAAAAACTTTTAATGATGCCAAAATGATTCAATCGATAGAAAATGTGTACAATACATCGTCTGATCCTTTCTTGAAAAACAGATATTGGTTCTTGACAATGAAAGCTCGTTTTTACAGCAACGATAAGCAAAAAGCAATTGATTTTTTCAATAAAACAGAAAGTTCTGTTGCGAAAAATACGTTGTATTATCGTGCTTTGGCATACGTTGCCGGAATTAATTACAAACAGAAAAAATACGCGACTTCAAATTATTTATATGCTCAGGTTTTTGATAAATGTCCAGAATTGCGAGTGGTAACGGCATATAGTTTCCGTCCAAAAAATGAATCAGATTGGACAAAGGCTTTAGCAATGGCCAAAAATAATGATGAAAAAGCGGCGCTTTGGGCCATTCACGGTTATTATAAAGATGAAAAAACAGCCATCGAAAAAATCTACGAATTGGACCCAAAAAGTGAACATTTAAATTACTTGGCTACTCGTTTGGTTAATTCTTTAGAACAAAAAATTAATAATTCATTTCAGCAGGAAAGTTCGGGTGAGAATCAAAAACCGAAACCACAAACCGTTGCAGAAAATAAAATGGATAATAAATCAAAAATTGACAATAGTGCTTTTGATTTAATCGCTAAAATTTCGGCAGCTGGAAATACGCAAAGACCGTATTTATGGGATATTTCACTTGGCTATCTTCAGACTTTAAAAGGAGATTATGCCAATGCTGATAAAAATTATACTAAAGCAGAAAAAACGCTTCCAAAAACGCAGTTGGCTGGATATCAGTTAAGATTACTTCGCTTTGTAAATAATTTGAGTAAGATTGATAAACTGACAGATAAAAACGAAAAAACCATTATAGCCGATTTAAACTGGTTGTACAACGAACTTCCAAATTCGTATAAAGGGCAGGAATTTCGATATCAAAATGCTGCTTCGTGGAGCAGAAGTTATTTGTCGGCATTATATAAAGAGAAATCTGATTTTGTGATGGCAGAAATATTTGGAGAATCACGTTACAGTTATTGGAACGACGGAAATGCGTATTATGATAACGATAAGAATTTGCAGGGGATAAAATCGTTCTTGTCAAAACAAAATAAAACCGAAATAGAGAAAATTGGTGCTGGAATTTATAGTTTGAAATTAAAAGACATAAATAATTTCCAAGCAATTCAAGCTACTTTTAAAAATAAAATCCCGGAAGCTATTGAATTTATGAAACAAACCGATTCTGTTCAATATTTTAAATTTTTAGGAAATCCGTTTAACGGAAGTATCAAAGACTGTCATGATTGTGATCATGTGGCGTATCAAAAAAGAAAATACACTTATTTGGATTTCTTAACTACGATAAAAGAAATGCAGGATAAAGTGGCACAGAAAGAAGACGTTTACACAAATAGTCTTTTGCTAGGAAATGCTTTTTACAATATTTCTCATTTTGGAAACGGCAGAACTTTTTACGAAATGAGTATTGTGGGTTATGGATCGAGTCCGTATTCATTTAGAAATTCAATGAAAGATATGATTACCAATAATTCGGTTTCAAAAATGTATTATCAAAAAGCTTTTGAAGTCGCTGCAAACAAAGAACAAAAAGCAAAATGTCTGTATTTGATTTCGAAATGCGAGCGAAATGAGTATTACAATAAAAAATACAGCGCCATAAATAGTTATTGGGAAATTCAAGACGATAAAGTGAATTTTATTGCGTGGAATTCATTCAAAGCTTTAAGAAAGGATTATTCAGATACGAAGTATTATCAAGATGTAATTGCAGAATGCGGTTATTTTAATACATATGTGAATCAATAAATTGGAAACATGGTAAACAAGATAGAACATATCGGGATTGCAGTAAAAAATATGGAAGATGCCAATGTTTTGTTCGAAAAAATGCTAGGCGTTCCGTCCTATAAAATGGAAGCCGTAGAAAGCGAGGGTGTTCTGACTTCTTTTTTTCAAACAGGAAATAATAAAATTGAACTTTTGGTAGCAACCAATCCAGAAAGTCCGATTGCAAAATTTCTGGAGAAAAAGGGAGAGGGAATTCATCATATCGCTTTTGATGTTGACGATATTGAAGCTGAAATTTTACGCCTAAAAAACGAAGATTTTGTTTTAATAAATGAAGTTCCGAAGAAAGGAGCCGACAATAAACTGGTTGTTTTTCTGCATCCGAAGAATACAAACGGCGTTTTGGTAGAGCTTTGTCAGGAAATAAAATGAAAAAAGATCATTTTTATTTTGGAATAAGGTATTGAAAATCAATTTCGTTTTTGAAAATCAAGAAAAGTTTTGAAATTAAATTCAAATGATGTCTTAAAATATTTGGAGTGAATGAAAAATAGTAGTAATATTGCATCCTCTAAACCGGTCCTATAGCTCAGCTGGTTAGAGCACCTGACTCATAATCAGGTGGTCCC
>NZ_CAMLIX010000168.1 GCF_946479975.1 uncultured Flavobacterium sp. | reverse complement strand
GGGATTGTAAAAGGTGCTGATCTAAACAAAAGAGCAGTTGCTTCATTATCAACAGGACTGCAGGGAACTATTGCAGGTGTTACGGTACAGCAGACTTCTGGAGAGCCGGGAAGCGATGGATCTAATATCAGAATTAGAGGTATTGGTTCTGTCAACTCAAGCACATTTCCGTTAGTATTGGTAGATGGTATCGAAATGGATATCAATCAGGTAGATATGAATACGGTTGAAAATGTTTCTGTTCTTAAAGATGCCGCTTCAGCTTCTATTTATGGGTCAAGAGCTTCGAACGGAGTAATCTTGATTACCACAAAAAGGGGAAAAGATGGGAAAATGAAAGTAAGCCTTGATGCTTATACTTCGATCCAATCGCCTACAAACATGCCTGTTGTTTTAAAAGCTGCAGATTATCTTCAAGCAGAATTGAATTCTTTGGATAATGCCGGAGTAACTATTCCTGCCGACCAGAGAGCGGCAAGAGAGCAAATGATTGCTGATCAGAGAGCTTACAAACCAGACAACTGGAACAGATATGATACTGATTGGAAAGATGCCACTATCAAAAAGAGTGCTATTATGACCAATAACAATATATCATTGTCTGGAGGAGGAAAAGACATTAAATATTTTGGTGCATTGACATCTCTTAAGCAAGATGGTTTGATTGAAAACAATAATTTCAAAAGAATCAATGTCAGATTAAATACGGATGCGAAGATCAACGAATGGTTGAAATTAAACAATGAAATTTCTTATAGAACTTCTACTCAGGTTACGCCGGGAATTTCATCTCCAAAAGGAATTATAAACAAAGCATTGTATATGCTGCCAACACTTTCTGCAGTCAAAGAAATCGATGGCAACTGGGGATATGGTAAAAATGGCGACAATCCTGTGGCAAATGCAGAAGCATCAGGAAGCCAAACTATTGAAAGGCCTGAAATTTTGTTAAACGCTACTTTGATTGCTACTCCAAAAGAGGGATTAGAATTATTAGCGCAATACAGTTATAGAAAAACAGAAAATAGAGGAACGTTTATTACAACTCCATATTTGACTTCATTAAAAGGTGTGGTGCAAGGCTATTACCCTGCTAGGGATGGTGTTACAGAAGCTTACAGCGCAAATGTTCGCAATTATTTCAGAGCGCAGGCTTCTTATACTAAAGCTTTTGGTGAACATGATTTTAAAATTATGGCTGGAACTCAAAGCGAAAATAATATTCTTAAAGATATCAGCGCCAGCAAAAACGGTTTTGACTTGGAAAGGTATTATCTAGTAAACGGAGACGGAGCGACAGCATCGGCAACGGGTGGAGCAACAGAATGGGCGATGTCTTCTTTTTACGGAAGATTTAATTACGATTTTGCCGGAAAATATCTCTTTGAAGCAACAGGCCGTTATGATGGTTCTTCTAGATTCAGCGAAGGGCAACGTTGGGGATTCTTCCCATCTTTTTCTGCCGGATGGATGGTTAGCAAAGAGAAATTTATGGAGCCAATATTGGATTACGTAAGTGATTTTAAGCTTAGAGCATCTGTAGGAACTTTAGGAAATCAAGATATTGGAAACTATCCTTATGCATCAACTATCCAGCCTGGATACAGCTATTGGCTTGATAAACAATTGGCACAAGGTGTGGCGCAAACTACATTGTCTAATCCTAATATTACTTGGGAGAAATCAAAACAAATCGATTTTGGTCTTGATGCAACCTTCTTCAACAGAAAACTTTCTGCAACGTTTGATTATTACATAAAAGACGTTTATGATATGCTTTTGGTTTATCCGGTAACGTATTATACGGGTCTTAATGCAACCTACAGCAATGCTGGTGATATGCAGAATAAAGGTTGGGAGGTTAGTCTTACTTACAAAGATCATATTGGAGATTTTAATTACAGCATTACAGGTAATTTGAGCAACAATGAAAATGAGATTACAAAATTATACGGACCAAACTCAGACAGATCAGTTACTGTGGGATATCCTAATGGTGGAATCTGGGGCTATAAAACAGACGGATATTACGTAGATGCTGCCGATGTAGCAAATTCTCCAAAATTATCTAATGCAACAAAACCAGGTTATGTGAAGTATGTTAAGATGGATCCAACGGGAGCAAATCCAACGCTAATTACAGAAAATGACAAAGTATATTTAGGAGATCCATTCCCACACTATGAATATGGCGTTAACCTTACAGCAAGTTATAAAAACTTTGACCTTACTTGTTTCTTCCAAGGCGTTGGAGAACGCAAAGTATTGATGAGCGGAATTGGAGTACGACCATTCTTTAACGGATCAAACTTATTTGCACATCAAGTAGATTCATGGACACCAGAAAATCAAGATGCAGCTTATCCAATTTTAGTTCCAGAAGCAAATTCTGCTGACAACTTTGTTGCATCAGACAAATGGGTTAAAAACGGAGCTTACCTAAGATTGAAAAATATTGTTTTAGGATATAGTCTTCCAAAAACATTTTTAGAAAAAGCTCATATTGATGGTCTTCGCCTTTATGTAAGCGGACAAAACTTATGGACTTTGAGTCATTTCTTCCCAGGATATGATCCAGAGGTAAGCTACGGAGGAAATTTAGGAGGAGAGTTTTACCCAATCATGCAGACGGTAACAGTAGGTGCTAACTTAAAATTTTAACAAGATGAATTTAATTAAGAAAACAGTTTTAGGATTAAGCCTTATCGTTGGGCTAGGATCTTGTGAAGACTATATAGACAAAGAGCCTTTGAGTGATTATTTATCCTCAAATTTTTACAACAACGAAGCAGCGATTAAACAAGGTACAAACGGTTCTTACCAGGGTTTATATATGGAAAGCAGCCAATTGCCGTTTTTCACGCTGTATGACATGTACACGCCTATGGGAATCGAAAGAGCTGACAACAGTTCGATTGGAGTGAACAACGTAAACTTGGAAAACAACTTTATCGTAGAGGCGCAATGGGCCAACTTTTATAAAGGAGTTGCAAGAGCAAACACGGTTATTGAAGGTTCTGCACCTTATCTTGATGGTTTGAGCGATAAAGCAAAACAATATGTAGCAGAAAATAAGGTAATCAGAGCGACACATTACCATTACTTGATTTCTTTATATGGAGATGTTCCTTTTTTTACAAAATCGGTTACGCCAGAAGAACAAAAAAGCGCAACAAGAAAACCTTGGATGGAAATTGTTGATTATTTATTGAATGATCTTGAAGAGGCTAGTACACAATTGCCTTGGCAAGCTACAGAACTTGGTCGTGCAGACAAATCTTATGCTTTGGGTCTAAAAGCTAGAATTGCTTTGTACGCTGGATCTTGGTGCAAGGAAGGTTTTGGGCAAAAAGGAACAAAAGATGCAGCAAAAGCGGCTTATTATTTTGACGTTGCAGCACAGACTTCAAGAAGAATTATTCAAGAATCTGGAAGAGGCTTAGCACCAAATTTTGATGATCTGTTTACAAGAGCAGGACAGCTTACCGGACCAGCAAAACGAGAAAATATTTTTGCACTTTCTTATTCTGACCAAGCTTCAAAAAAGACACATTACCAGTCTTTTGGAGAAATGGCTAGAACGGTTGGAGGACAATCTGGAAGATTCCCAACACAATTATTAGTGGATACTTTTGAGATGTCAAACGGAAAAAGAATTGATGAGCCAGGTTCTGGATACGATCCAAAAAATCCTTTTGCAAACAGAGATCCTCGTTTAAAAATGTCTATTTATACGCATAAATCAAATATTATCTCTAACAACGGAGGAGTTAAGTTGAACATTATTATGGAATTGTATAAGCCGACAACTCTATCATTTGATGCGGCAAACAATTCGACATCAATTTCAAATTTAGATTATACTGGATCTGTGGCACAGTATGGCTACATTCAGAGTGGTGTTGGATATTTATGGAGAAAATACAATTATTTCAATGACGAAATTGTTTCGGAGCCTTCATACAATATTTTAATGATGCGTTATGCTGAAATCTTGTTGATGTACGCAGAAGCAAAAATCGAATTGAATCAAATTGATGGTACAGTAACAGGTGCTATCAATGAGGTAAGAGCGAGAGTCAATATGCCAGCTACGACACTTGCAGATCAGGCAAAATTAAGACAATTGGTTCGTAGAGAGCGTAAAGTAGAACTTATCAGAGAAGCAGGTCTGCACTTCTTCGATATGAGAAGATGGAGGACAGGAGCGTTAGAAAATGCTGAAAAAACATATGGTTTCCCAGTTGCGACTGGAGTAAATGCTGCTACAAATACATATCCTGATGGTTATACACAAGTGACTGCGGACATGGTTCCAACGTATGGCGCAGCAGGTTCACAAAGAGATTTGAACGACTTGGCTCTTTATGGTGCATATGGCAGCAAATTACGTCAAAGAGATGCAGACAGACCTAACAACTGGAATGACAAATTCTATTTATGGCCAATTCCTCAAGTAGAAAGAAACAAAGCCCCACAGCTTACGCAAAATGATGGCTACGGTCAATAATTGTTAATTAAAAAGATAAAGATAGAAAATGAAAAAAATATTTTGTTTCCTTATGAGTCTTGTGCTGTTGTCCTCGTGCGACGATAGCTTTAAAGACGAACGCAGCTATCAATCGGCCAAGATTGTAGCGGTTAAATTGAATAATGTTTTATATAACATTGCTGACAATGATGCGAACGAGGCAAAGGTTGTTTTGCCAGCGGGGACTAATCTTAAAGAGGTTAAAACAGAAATATTAGTAGCTAATGGTACTGTTGTAAGTCCAGAAAACAATGTCAATCGTGATTTGACTAAACCAGTAGATGTTTCTATTTCTGGCCAAGATGGTGAAAGCAGTGTTTGGAAGCTTATTGTGCAGTCACCTCCAAAATTGACAAATCTAAGTGTTGTAGGACTTCCAATTGCAAAAGATAAAATCTTCTTTGGAAAAACCTCTATAATTGTTCAGGTTCCAGTTGGAACAGACATTACTAATTTGGCTGTTACTTATGATTTCTCAAATGGTACATTGAAAAATTATGTAAACGGAACTACAAAAGATTATAGTTTTAATCTGCCAAGCAAAGCTCCTTTTAGCTTAGAAGTTTTAGGAGTTGACGGTGTAACAGTTTATAAATACGACGTAGTATTTACTTCTGAAGCTGTAGGTCCTGCAAAAATCAATAGTATGGTAATCAATGGAGATGTAACTTCTGAAGTTATCGTCGTTGATGCGGCTAAAAATATTGTACAGCCTGTTGTTCCTTATTTGACTAATTTCTCAGATGCAACAGTTGTTATTAATGCTTCTTTTGGAAATACAATTGATCCTGCTTTCAAAGGAACAAATGTGAATACATTAGCTGGATTTAAAGTGAAAATAACGGGAACTGACGGAATTGAACGCGAATTCACAGTGAAGAATCCTTTGATTAAATCAAATCCAATCTTGGAAAAATCTCATGCTGATTTTGGTTTTGCTGCAAATGCAGGTTCATCTGCAGGATTCAGTGGAAACAATATCGTAATTGCAACAAATGCAATGAATGCTGGGCAAACTGCAGTTTTGGGTATCAATGCTTACAGTTTATCGGGAACTTACTTAAACGGACTTGCGAAAACAGGAACAAACTTTGACGGTGGAGCTGTTACTGGTATCAGAAAACTGGCTACAGATGACAACGGAAAAATCCTTGGTGTTCAGCTTGGAGCTGGTGCTGGAGCAGCAACTACATTGTCAATCATCAAATGGAATTCTATTTCAGATGCAGCGCCAACGAACTATATTACGTATTCTCAAAATAGTTTAGGCTTAACATTTGCGCCAAGAAGTGCTGGCATCAGCATCTCTGGATCATTGGATGGAAATGCTACAATTACAGTTCCTTTGGCACAAAAAACAAATGTATTGA
This sequence comes from uncultured Flavobacterium sp., assembly GCF_946479975.1. The sequence goes on along the minus strand of NZ_CAMLIX010000168.1, from coordinate 5,560 downwards.
TCTGGAAAGTAGTTAATGGAGTTTTGAACCCAACACCAACACAGCAATCATTCCCTTACTCAGGAACTGGTTTCTACTACAGTGTGCAGCCTGACGATACAGGATTTGTTGGAGCTTCAACTGGAACAGCATATAGCGGCATCAATCTGATGAGTGGTTCTTTCTCTGAAACTTTTAAAACAACTTCTGGTTCTGTAACAACAGATTGCAAAACAATTGTTTACAAAGGAAGAAAATACATCGCTTATGTTGCATTTGTGGGCGGTAAACACGTTTTCAGATTAGTAGATTACACTACAGCAAGTACAGCTGCTCTTGAAAGCCCAATTTTAGAAGTTACTGGAGCTGCAGTTTCGAATGCTAATAATACTGTAGATGCTGACTTTGCAGTAATAAACGGCAAATTGCACGTATTGTATTATGGAACAAACGATAAACTAGCAGTTTACAAATTAGAACAATAAAGATTCGGGAGATTTTCTTTTTTCAAAGAAAATCTCCTTTAAAAACAACAAAAATGAAAAAGTTATTAATCTTATCTCTTGCCGTATTATTTTTTGCGTGCAATAGCGAAGAACCGCCAAGAGTTTATCCAAACAATCCAGTTCAAACAGGAAAGGCCATGAAAGGTGTTTGGGTTACCAACGTGGCTTCGACGGCTTTGGGTTCGTTAAATGCAATCAAAGAAACGGTACAGACCTGCAAAAAATCAAACATTACAGATATTTATGTGGTGGTTTGGAACAAAGGAAGAACGCTTTATCCAAGTGAAATCATGAATAAGGAATTCGGTATTTCAATCATGGAAGGCTATGAAGGAAGGGATCCATTGCTGGAAATGATTACCGAAGCGCATAAAGAAAAGATAAAAGTTCATGCTTGGTTTGAATATGGCTTTGCAGCTTCAAATGGACAGCAAGGCGGCGTGATTTTGAAAAAATATCCACAATGGGCTGCTAAAGATGCTTCTAAAAACTTACTGGTTTCGTCAAATGGTTTTGAATGGATGAACGGAATAAATCCGGATGTTCAGAATTTTATGAAATCATTGATTTTGGAAGTGGTAAAAAAATACGATGTCGACGGAATTCAAGGTGACGACAGGCTTCCGGCAATGCCAATTGCTGGTGGATATGACGACTATACTGTACAGCTTTATAAAACAGAAAAAGGAGTTAATCCGCCAACAAATGAAAAAGATGCAGCATGGCAAGATTGGAGAGCGAATAAGTTGACAGAATTTTTAGGCGATTTATACAAAGCTGTAAAAGCCGCAAAACCTACTGTAATTGTCTCAATGGCGCCAAGTGTGCATCCGTGGGCAAAGGATAATTATTTACAGGATTGGCCAACTTGGTTGGATAAAAAATATTGCGATTATGTAATTCCGCAGATTTATCGTTATGATTTTGCAGCCTATTCACAAACATTAAAAGCACAAGTCTCGTATGTTAAGAATAGCGCAGACCGTTCAAAATTGTTTGCTGGAGTTTTGATTCAATCTGGAACGTACAATGCTAGTAATCAGTTTGTAGAGCAAATGGTGAACGAGAACAGAAACAATTATGTAAACGGAGAAATATTCTTCTTTTTTGAAGGACTAAAATACAACTCTGAATATTTTACTACCAAATACGCTACAAAATAATTTAAAAAATGCTACTGCCAAAATCCATTTCTGGCAGTAGTATTTACATAAAAATCAAGCAGAGAAAAATTCCGATATGCGCCAGAAAAAAAATACCATATTATTTTTTGCACTCATTTTCTTAATGAGCTTGACTGGTTTTGCCCAAGATCAATCTTTTGCTTTTGCCAAAAAAGAATCTAGAGAAAAACTGCTGATAAAACTGAAGGATTCCATAATCAATCAGGAAGCGATTGCTTATTTAAATTTCAATAAAAACATAAACTGGAACAGCTATGCGTGGGCAACCGCTTTTGTGATAGATAATTCAGAACAGAATTTTAAAGTCCTAAAAAAGGCATTGTCAGACTATGAACTGTTATCAAAACGTGATGTAAAGAAAGTCTTTGAATCGGTATTTGCTTGTTTTCCAACTGAATTTGTTTTAGAAATGACTGATATTGCAGAAAATGAAGCGGAGAACGTTTCAATCTTTGCAACATCAATACATTACTTAGCACAAAATAATATAGAGGTAAAGAAGTTTTTGCAAACGAAGTTTACAAATGATAATAGCGCTGTAATGCAGGCTCTTCGAAATGAATTGAAATCAGATTACAAACCAATTTCAATTGCTGATTTGATTGAGTTGGTAAAGTTTAATGCTGCTAAAAAAGAGAAATTTTTATACTCCATTCAACATACAAACAGAGAATTGCCAGGAAAAGCTTTTGTTCAGAATAAAAATGGTTTCTTAGAAAAAGAAAATGGAAAAGTTATTTTGGTAGATCAATTGGCCAGAAGCGCTACTAATTTGCCAATGTACATTACAAACGGCAATACGCCGACAGGTTTGTTTAAAATTGAAAGTCTCGCTAAATCAGAAAATGTTTTTATAGGACCGACTTTGAGTTTTGTTACGTTTTTGCCTTTTGAATGTGACGCTTCGGTTTATTACAATAATGATAAGAAGGATTTTCTTTTGGAAGATTATTTGAAATTTTTTCCAAAGAAATTACATTCAAACTTAAGTATTCAGCAGACTTTTTGGGCGGGAAAAGCAGGAAGAGGCGAAATTCATTTTCATGGAACAACCATAGATCAAGAGTTATACAAAAACCAGATTTTCTACGGACAAACGCCTTCAATGGGCTGTTTGTGTGCCAAAGAAATTTGGAATGAAAACGGTAATTTAGTCCAAAGCGATCAGCAAAAATTAATTGATCTTTGGCAAAAATCCAATACTGAAAAAGGTTACGCCTATATTCTGGAACTGCAAGAATCAGATTGGATAAAGTTTGAAAAAAGCATAAATACAAAATTATAATGAAAAAGTTAATCCCAATTTTAATCTTAGCCTGTTTGTTTATTTCATCGGGCAAAATGGACAAAATAAATGACGTTTCCCAATATGTAAATCCGTTTATTGGTACCGGCGGGCACGGACATACTTTTCCTGGAGCAGTAGTTCCTTTCGGAATGGTGCAATTGAGTCCAGATACCAGAACGCAGGGCTGGGATGCGTGCAGCGGTTATTATACAGAAGACACCAGTATTTTAGGATTTTCACATAGACATTTGAGCGGTACAGGAATGACCGATTTTGCCGATGTACTTTTTACACCTTTCTCGGGTAAACTGCAATTAGAAAACGGGAGTTTAAAAGAATATTATCCGTTGAATTTTTTGCATAAAAATGAAAAAGCTTCGGCAGGTTTTTATACGGTGAATTTTGACAACGGTATAAAAGCTTCTATGACAGCGTCGACAAGAGCGGGATTTCACGAATACAAATTTCCTTCGGAAGAAGCCGGAATTATTATCGATTTGCATCATAACCTGAACAATCAGAAAGTTTTGGAATCTTCTATGGAAATTATCAGCGATACCGAAATTAGAGGAATGAGATTGACGGAAGGCTGGTCAAAAAGAGATTATGTCTATTTTCATGCGAAATTCAACAAGCCTTTTAAAGTTGAATTGTACAAGGTCAATAAAAATGTTTCTGGAAAAAAGTTAAAAGCAGATCATATCAAAGCTGTCCTGTATTTTGAAAACCCGAAGGAAGTGAAAGCAAAGGTTGGAATTTCTCCGGTTGATGAAAGAGGCGCTTTGCAGAATCTAGATGCCGAAATTCCGCATTGGGATTTTGATAAAACGAAACAGCAAGCAAATGGACTTTGGAAAAACCAGCTTGAAAAAATTAAAATTGAAGGCGGAACCGAAGAACAGAAAACGATTTTCTATACAGGATTGTATCACGCTTTTATTCATCCTTCAACGTATTCAGATGTTGATAAAAGATATAGAGGACAAGATCTAAAAATTCATACGCTAGATTCTGGAACATATTATACGGTATTCTCGCTTTGGGATACGTATAGAGCGCAAATGCCTTTAATTGATTTGATTACGCCTTCTAAAACAAATGAATTTATCAATTCGCTTCTGATAAAATACCAGCAAGGAGGTTTGTTGCCAATGTGGGATTTGGCGGCCAATTATACAGGAACAATGATTGGCGCACATTCTACATCTTTAATTGCAGATGCTTACGCCAAAAACATACGAGGTTATGATACAGAATTGGCCTATAAGGCCATGATGCGTTCGATACCTTATGATACAACAGGAGTGAAGGTAAATCATCCCGCAATCTGGGAATGGCTGATGACTAAAGGCAAAAAATACAATCAGGAAATGGGGTTTATTCCTGCAGATAAAGATGTGATTTTTGCCACTTCAAGAGGTTTGGAATATGCTTACAACGATTGGGCATTGGCTCAAGTAGCAAAAGATATGGGAAAAACGGAAGATTATAAATGGCTTTCAGAGCGTGGCACACGTTATAAAAAATATTACGATAAAGAAACCGGTTTCATGCGCGCTTTAGATAGCAACGGAAAATTTATAGGGCCGTTTAATCCTTCGTTTTCAGATCATATGAACAGTCCGTATTGTGAAGGAAACGCTTGGCAGTGGACTTGGTTTGTACCGCAAGATGTAAACGGATTAATTGATTTGATGGGAGGAAAGCCATCTTTTGAAAAAAATCTAGACGCTCTTTTTAATACAACTGCAAAATTGGAGGGAGCGGATGCATCGGCAGATATTTCAGGTTTGATTGGGCAATATGCCCACGGAAATGAGCCAAGCCATCATATTATTTACTTTTATAATTATATCAACAAGCCTTTCAAAACTCAAGAATTGGCCGATAAAATCATGAAAGAGCAATATCGAAATGCCCCTGATGGCTTAAGCGGCAATGAAGATTGCGGACAAATGTCGTCATGGTATATTTTGAATGCAATTGGTTTTTATCAAGTTGCGCCCGGAGATCCTACTTACACGATTTCTAGACCATTGTTTGATAAAGTTACAATCAATTTGGAAAAAGGAAAAAAATTGACTGTGAAGACTATAAATAATGCTCCAGAAAATAAATATGTAGATTCTGTGACTTTGAACGGAAAGACTTTGAACTCTTTATTTTTTAAACACGAACAAATTGCATCTGGCGGAGAATTGGTTTTCAAAATGACAAACAAAGCTCCAAACAATTAATTGCACAAAAGAATAGTATTATGAAAAAAAATATAATCTGTTTTGTTCTTTTTTTAAATGCTTTGATGCTTTCTGCGCAAGGGAATAAATGGGACATTTATCGTACAATTCCGTTGGCGCAGCAAATAGATGAAGTAGAAGGGAAACCTTTCATTCTTAATTCGGATTCAAAAATATTTTATCCAAAAAAGGATGAGAATTTAAAGCAGATTGCTGTTTTTTTATCAGAATACATTCAGATTGCTAAAGGATTAAAAATTGAAATTTCAGTGGAAAGTCCAAAGAAAAATGGGATTGTTTTGCAGGATAATTTCAAAAATGATAATAAAGAAGCTTACTCTTTTGCAGTTAATCAGAACCAAATTT
>NZ_CAMLIX010000167.1 GCF_946479975.1 uncultured Flavobacterium sp. | reverse complement strand
AAACCATATTGTGTTGTTCTTTTAGATGAGATCGAAAAAGCGCATCCAGATGTATTCAATATGATGCTTCAAGTTTTAGATGATGGATATTTGACAGATAGTTTAGGTCGCAAAATTGACTTTAAAAACACTATCATTATCATGACTTCTAACGTTGGTGCACGTCAGTTGAAAGATTTTGGACAAGGTGTTGGATTCGGAACTGCAGCAAGAACAGCACAAGCCGATGAAAACTCAAAAAGCATTATCGAAAACGCTTTGAAGAAAACTTTTGCTCCTGAGTTCTTAAACAGAATTGATGACGTAATCGTATTTAATGCATTAGAAAAATCTGATATTGATTTGATTATCGAAATCGAATTGAAAAAACTATATTCTCGCATTGCAGAGTTGGGTTACAAATTAAGCTTAACAGACAAAGCAAAAGCATTTATTGCTGAAAAAGGTTTTGATAAGCAGTTTGGAGCTAGACCATTAAAAAGAGCAATTCAGAAATATGTTGAAGATTTGCTTGCAGAAGAAATTATTACTTCGAAAATTCATTCTGGCGACGAAATTATGATGGATCTAAAAGATGATTCACAAGAATTATCAGTAGAGATTCACAAAGCTGAAGAGCCGACTAATCAATAAATTAGTCAAAATTTATAACAGAAATAACACACCCGTTACGTTTTCATAACTTAACGGGTGTTTTTTTTGGATAATTTACTATCTTTAGTAAAAGCAAATAGCTATTTTTGAATTCAAATTCTATAACAAAAAAACAAATATGCTTCAAGAAAAAGTCATTTTAGGCAGTGAAGAATGGTGTTCATTTCCTGAACTAGGAATCCCGACAATTAAGGCTCGTGTTGATTCTGGTGCCAAAACTTCGGCAATGCACGCTTTAAACATAGCTCCTTTTATAAAAAATGATGCCAATTGGGTTAAATTTGATATTAATCCGATTCAGAATAACATTAAAACTATTATTCATTGCGAAGCGCCTTTAGTTGACAAACGAATCGTTAAAAGTTCAAGCGGTTTTAGAGAGCATCGTTATGTTATTCTGACGAGTTTGAAAATTGGCGATGCCAAATGGCCAATCGAAATGACTTTGACTAATCGTGATTCTATGGGATTTAGAATGCTTTTAGGACGCGAAGCTATGAGCGGAAGGGTTTTGGTTGATCCAGAACAAAAATACCTTCTAGGACAACCTACTCCAGAATCTTTAAAAGAATTATATCAGAACTCAGAAAAAGCAAGTTCGGGTTTACGAATTGGAGTTCTAGCCAGTAATCCTGAATTATACAGCAATAAAAGAATCATGGAAGCCGGCGAAATGCGCGGTCACGAAATGCATTTTTTGAACATCAAAGAATGCTACATGAAGCTGGATGCAAAAACTCCAGAAATTCATTACAGAGGCGGAAAAATATTGAATCAGTTTGATGCTATTATTCCGAGAATTCGTCCGAGTATTACATTCTATGGCTGTGCTTTGACACGTCAGTTTGAAGCTTTAAAAGTTTTTGTTTTAAATTCTGCTACAGCAATTACACAATCGCGTGATAAATTATATTCACTTCAATTATTATTGAATAGTGGTATTGACATTCCAACAACAGGTTTTGCAAATTCTCCGCTTGATACAGACAATTTAATTAAAATGGTTGGCGGTTCACCTTTAATTGTAAAATTATTGGAAGGAACACAAGGAAAAGGTGTTGTTTTGGCCGAAACCAAAAAAGCTGCAGAAAGTGTTATCAATGCTTTTAAAAGTTTAAATGCCAATATTTTAGTTCAAGAATTTATTAAAGAAGCCAACGGAAAAGATATTCGTTGTTTTGTAATTGACGGAAAAGTAGTTGCAGCAATTCAGCGTGAAGCTATGCCGGGCGAATTTAGAGCAAACATACATTTAGGCGGAACTGCATCTGTTATCAAGGTAACAGCAGAAGAAAAAAGAATCGCCATAAAGGCCGCAAAAGCAATGGACTTAAAAGTTGCTGGAGTTGATATTATTCGTTCTTCTAAAGGTCCGTTATTATTAGAAGTAAACTCTTCTCCAGGTTTGGAAGGAATTGAAGGCGCCACAAATAAAGATGTTGCTGGGGAAATGATTAAAGCAATTGAGAAAAATTTCAAATTATAAGTAAGTTCATTTAAACTTAATTCTACATAAGTAAATTAGCAGCTTTGTCGAAGTTTCAAACTTTGGCAAAGCTTTTTTATTTAACTTTAGAGTAAAAAAAACATGGTTTTTCCTTATTTAGATGTTGTTTTAAGAAGTACAGCAGTTTATTTCTTCATGACAATTGCTTTGCGAGTGTTTGGCAAAAAAGAACTTTCTCAGTTAAATACTGCCGACGTGATTTTAATTTTGCTAATTAGCAATGCAGTTCAAAATGCAATGGTCGGGCCAGATACCAGTTTAACTGGAGGTTTAATCGCTGCTTCGGTTTTATTTGTAATCAACTTTATAATTAAAAAACTAACTCGCAAATACAAAGCTATCGGAGATTTATTATTAGACAAACCCGAGGTTTTGATTCACGACGGAAAATTGGATTTTAAAGCTTTAAGCAAACTTGATATTTCTGACGACGAATTAAAAGAAGCCATGAGAGAACATGGAATTGAGTTTTTTAAAAATGTAAAATTAGCGATGCTTGAAATTGATGGAACCATTAGTATTATTTCTGAAGATGAAAAAAAATTAAAACAAACGCATTACAAACGCAGACACAATCGCAAAAATCTTCAAAATTTTTAAAACTTAAAATATCGCATAAAGAAAAGAGCTGATTCAAACGAATCAGCTCTTTTAAAAAAACACATAAAAAAACTAAAACCCAAATTTTTAATTTTATATCTACTCTATTGTTATTTATTAGGGATTACAGATTTTCCATAAAATGGCAGCAACAAATCAGAATCAGCATATTTACCATCTAAATCTTCTTTCACGGGCGTCTTTACCAATAGCGTATTAAATTTCCCTTCTACATCAATATAAATTTTCTTATTTTTAAAATAATCAACCGCTTTCAAACAATCTTCAACAGCAAATAATAATTCTTTTCTTGAAGATTTTTCAATCTTTTTCATATCTCCTACTTTAACAATAACTAAAATAGTATCGTTTTTTTCTTTTGAATAATACTTCAATTTATCTGTTTGAATACCTGTAAGCGTTTTATTTACACACTGTTTTAAAAAAGATGAAATCGAATCTGTTTTTTGATCCGGATTCTCATTAACCTTTTTTTGATCTTCTTGCAAATAAACATTTCTCTTATCAGCTGGTTTACTATCACATGAATAAAGAGCCGCACTTGCAAATGCTAAAACTGTTACTATAACTAAAAATCTATTAATTCTCTGCACTATTATTATTTTAAATTAGAACTTTGAGCCATCATTTACCTGCTCATTATTTTCCCCAAAGATCTTTCTATTTCATTTTGATGATGCCTCCTAAAAGCTTTTAAATTTTCATTATAAGACAAATAATTTATACTCATTAGCAATAACAAAACAGCCGATTTCAAATTAGAAATCGGCTGTTTTGTTATTTCGGGATTTTAAAAGTCTCGGGATCAATTTTCATTATTTTTTTATTCGTTAAACCAAAAGGTTTCAATCGATGATTAAGATTTATCAAAATATAATCCTGCTCTTCTGGAAACCTTTCAGCAATGTGTTTATAATGTTGTAAAAGCTTTTTCTCATTTATACCTTCCAGAGCTTGCAATGTAGTATGTATAACTCTGTTTGAATTATCATTCAAACCTAAAATAAAAGTATCTAAATAATATTTTTTGTTTTGTAATTGTCCAAGAGCATAGAAAGTGCTCACACGGATTGATTCGCTGGAATGCGTGGAAAAAGGAACAATAATAGCTCCATAATCAAATTTCATTTCTTTTAACAAGTAGGTGCAAAATGTAAAAGTTTCATCATCATTTATTCTTGAGATATTTTCTTTAATGACTTCTAACCAATCTGTGCTTTTGTTTTTAGCATACCAAAATACGTATTGAAAAACAGTTAGTAAATCCTTTTTCGCAAAAGCAATTAAATGAGGAAATGCGCGATTATAATAAAATTTAGTAAGTATTTGAAGTAGTCTTTTTTGAATTTCACCAGTACTTAATTGATATTCTTTTTCTAAAACATCTAAAATCGCTTCATTTAAATTTTTCTTCTTTAAAATTCCAGTTAAGCATTCCATTTTAATGTCATGATCAGCTGAAGTACTATATATCTCTAAAATATGAGACACTGCGCCGCCTAATGTATAATTAAATAAATTGTCAGTATCATTTGAAGTTTCTGCTGTAATTTCATCAAGCCATCTTTCATACCAATCTAAAAAATTGGATTCAAAAGCAAAGTATGGTTTTCCCATCTCTATATCAAGATTAACCACCTTTCCTTTAAATTCCCCATTTAATACAAGTCCATAACAGTACGAACAACCTTGGCTTCCAATTGGTAAAATTCCCGCAAATATTTTTTCAAATTCTTCATCAAAATCCTCATCGGATATATTATCATCTTCAACATTCCCCGTTAATTCTATCCAAAACTCTTTGCTCATATTTGGATAAATTACACACTCTCTGTTTAAATAATTTTTGGCATCATTAGCAAATTCATTTAAGTTTTCTCCAAAAGGGAATATTCCGTAAGAAGGTCCTGCAGCAGAATTCTCGTATGATATTCCACCATTTCCAATATGAAGCAAAAAAGCTTTATAAGATTCAGGCAGAGAGACATTATAATCGTTTTCAAATTTTAAAATTTCCTCATCACTTATAACGTTTCCTATAATGTATTTATGATTTTTAGCTCCAAAAACTTTTAAATCTTTATCTATGCTTTGGGCAAGAATCAGTTTCTTTTTAATTCTTTCTATTTGATTTGAAAACTCCATTTTTCTATTCTAAAATTCTATTTTATTTATTATTACAAATATAAACCAAATACTACAAAACAAAGGTCTATTGTATAAAGCAAAAATGCCGATTTCAAATTTGAAATCGGCATTTTTTATATTTTAAAAACATGATTAATTATCACATTTTGGCAATCATTTAAATAAACACACTTAAAATAAAGTATACGATACCAGCTAATAAAGCCGAAATAGGAATTGTTAATACCCAAGCCCAGATTAAACTTACCGTAACTCCCCAGCGAACTGCAGAAACACGTTTTGTTAATCCTACTCCAATAATAGATCCTGTAATAGTATGTGTTGTACTTACTGGAATTTTTAAGTGTTCTGTAAAATAAAGTGTTAAAGCTCCAGCAGTTTCAGCTGCAACTCCTTCAAATGAACTTACTTTTGTGATTTTAGAACCCATTGTTTTTACAATTTTCCAACCACCACTTAAGGTTCCTGCTGCAATTGCAGAATAACAAGCTAATGGAATCCATGTCGGCATTTTAAAAGCACCATCCTCAGAAGGAAGAACAACATCTAACCACGGATCCATCTTAACTCCATGATTTGTATTAACATATACAACAACTGCTGCTGCAATAATTCCCATTACTTTTTGAGAATCATTTCCACCATGACCTAAACTAAAAGCCGCAGAAGACAATAATTGCATTTTCTTTAAAGCAGCATCTGCTTGATGAAGGTTCAAACTACTAAAGATCAAACAAAAAGCACTAACTGTCAAAACAATAAAGGCAACTAAAAGCCATTTAATGTTATGTGGTTCTAATGCAACACTCCAAAAGACAGAAGATGGAAAACGAGGTTTATGTCCATCTTTTATAATTTCTGCATAAGGGATCATTTGCACATAAACAAACCAAATAGTTACAATCATTAATGCTACTGTAAATATCTTTGGTCCAATATTTTTTCTAGAGGCGTTTAATAACCAAATAGAAATTAAATACGAGGCTAGCGCCCCTAACAAGGGAGCTAAAACAATAAAAGCAATAATTATAAGAACACCCGAAGGCATTCCTCCATCTTTTCCAGCTTTGTACCAGCTTACAATATCATACCAATGGTGTGTAGCTCCATCTGCTCCAACATAGCCTGAAAAACCATGAATAGAAATTGCATGCGCAACAGCAGCACCAGCAAAACCTCCAATAAGTGTATGTGAAGAACTTGACGGAATTCCTAACCACCAAGTCAATAAGTTCCAGCATATTGCAGCAATCACTCCAGCTAATATAACAACTAGGTCAATTTGCATTGTATCTGCTGTTTTAGCAACAGTATCTGCAACACCAAATCCGAAAACCCAATAAGCTAAAAAGTTAAAAAATGCTGCCCAAAGAACGGCTTGAAAAGGCGTCAGTACCTTTGTGGCAACAACAGTCGCTATAGCATTTGCCGCATCATGAAAACCATTGATGTAATCAAAAATTAGGGCTAGTACTATAATTAATATAAGTAGCGTCATAAAATTATAACTTCAGAATGAAAAATTGAATTAAGAATGTTTTACAGAAATAGATTCTAGTATGTTCGCAACACTCTTACATTTGTCTGTTGCTGATTCTAAAACAGATAACACCTCTTTATATTTAATGATATTTTTAGCGTCTGTTTCGTTTTCAAAAATTTCAAAAACTGCTTTGTTATATACGTTATCAGACTTGTTTTCTAGTTTATTAATTCTAGTACAAGCGTCTTTAATGACTTTGAAATTCTTTAAATTTCTCAATTCTTTCACAGCACTGTCAATATTTTGACAAGCTTCAAGATTGATTTCTGTCATTTTTCTGATAGATTTTGTAATCTTATCAACTTGATACAATCTCATACGGCTTGATGCACCATGAAGGTAATCGGCAACGTTATCAATTGAAGTAATTAAGGTGTGAATATCTTCTCTATCAAATGGAGTTATAAAGTTTCTGCTTAACTCCAAGTTCGTCTGACGAGTAATGTCTTCTCCTTTTTGTTCTAGTTCGTCAATCTTTTGAAAAAGAATTTCTCTTTCTTTCAATGGTAAATTTACAGCTTCGTGTAAGTTAGAAGCTAATTCAATTAAATTACTTGATGCTTCTTCAAAAAGTGGAAAGAATTTTTTGTCTTTCGGTACTAAAAATTGGAAAATACTGTTTATTGACATTTGTTTATTTTTGATAGTGCAAAATTACTTCATTAATATTTTGCAATGTTAAGCCATTGTTAACAAATCGTTTTCTATTTGGAAACTATCCAAGAACTCCACTGTATTTTCTATATCATTATGTAAGATTCTGTCTTCTTTCACCAAAGGCACCACTTCTCTATAGCTATTTAAGAACATTTCGATAAACTCGCTTGATTTTAGCGGTTCTCTATACGCAATCGCTTGTGAAGCATTCAACAATTCAATGGCTAGAATACGCTCTAAATTATCTAAAATTCGTAAGGCTTTTGTCGCTCCATTTGCTCCCATGCTCACATGGTCTTCTTGTCCGTTACTCGAAACAATACTATCAATACTTGATGGAGTTGCCAATTGCTTGTTTTGACTTGCAATACTTGCAGCTGTATATTGCGGAATCATTAATCCTGAATTTAAACCTGGATTATCAACCAAAAATGCAGGAAGATTTCTTAATCCAGAAATTAATTGATAGGTTCTTCTTTCTGAAATGCTGCCTATTTCTGCCAAAGCAATTGCCATAAAATCAAGAGCTAAAGCTAATGGCTGACCGTGGAAATTCCCTCCAGAAATAATCTGATCTGCCTCAATAAATATATTCGGATTATCAGTAACCGAATTAATTTCTGTTTTGAAAACTTTTCTAACATAATCAATCGCATCTTTCGAAGCACCGTGAACCTGTGGCATACATCTGAAAGAATATGGATCTTGAACGTGTTTCTTTTCTTGAGTAATAATTTCGCTTCCGTCTAAAAATTCAGTAATGCGCTGCGCCGTTACAATTTGTCCTTTGTGCGGACGTATATAATGTATCAATTCATTAAATGGCTCGATTCTTCCATCAAAACCTTCCAAAGAAATAGTTCCAATTAAATCGGCTAAATAAGAATATTTATAAGCTTTAATTAAAATATGAGCTCCGTATGCACTCATAAATTGTGTTCCGTTCAATAAAGCCAAACCTTCTTTTGACTGCAAAACGATTGGTTCCCAGTTAAACTGTTTCAAAACCTCAGCAGAAGCTACTTTTTTTCCTTCAAAAAGAACAATTCCTTCTCCTATTAAAGGCAATGACATATGTGCCAATGGCGCCAAATCTCCAGAAGCTCCAAGCGAACCTTGTGTATATATTATTGGAAGAATGTCATTATTATAAAAATCAATTAATCGTTGTAATGTAATCAACTGAATTCCAGAATGTCCGTAACTTAAAGATTGAATTTTAAGAAGCAACATCATTTTTACAATCTCTACGGGAACTTCCTCGCCTGTTCCGCAAGCGTGAGACTTTACTAAATTTTCCTGAAGTTTAGATAAATTTTCATTTGAGATTTTTACACTATATAAAGATCCAAAACCTGTATTGATACCGTAAATTGGCGCCGTATCCGACTCCATTTTTTTATCTAAATAATCACGGCATTTCTGAACATTCACTTTTGCCTCTTCAGACAATTCAAGCATTTTATTTTGGCTTAAAATCTCGTGTAAGGTTTCTAAATTTATGGTTTCAGTACTTATATAATGAATATCTCTCATAATGTTTTTCAATTTAAGACGTCAAAATTCAACAAATCAATATTAAAAAGCAACATTTTATCACAATAATTAAAAATTGCTTTCAACCCATTCCATCCTTTTATTTATTTCATAATGCTGTATTTTGACTTTAAATAGGATTTAAAGTTAGTTTTTCGTTAAAAATCAATTCGTTGTAGGATGGTTATTACCAAAAAATCAAACCTTAAATATATCAAAACCTCAGATTACAGTATTTAATTTTAACAAATACTCATTATTAATTTTTTGAAATTTGAATTATTAAAATATTCGCAAAAAGGCCACATGAATTTTTAATCCTACTTAAAAACTGTACTTTTGAAAAATCAAATAATGAGAAACAACAGCGCAAAATATCAATCTACAATGACAGTTCAATCTAGAACTGCAATTGTTGCTATCATTATTTTTACTACAACAACTACAACCCCTTAGGGGTATACATTTTTACATATAATTCAGGTTATCTATACTTTTTTCTAAAAAGAAGAAAGGCATTGGATACATAAAAACTATTGCATCAAAAGAAAAGAAAAGAAAAAAACAGCAGTCACAGTTTTAAGTTACAGTTCACAGTTGAAAACCTTTGAACCTTTGTTACTCAAAACCTTTGCAACTAAGAAAAATATCATAAAATGAAAGTATTAAAATTTGGCGGAACTTCGGTAGCCAATGCTCAAAATATAAAACTCGTTCTTGAAATAGTCAAACAAAAAGCAGAGAAAGATCAACTAGTTGTAGTAGTTTCTGCTTTAAGCAAAGTAACCGATTTATTGCAGTTGGCGGCAGCAAAAGCAGCAGCAAATGACGAAAGCTTTAGAGAAGTTGTGGCAGAAATCGAGAAAAAACATCTTGACACTTTAAAAGAATTAATTCCCGTAAGCGAGCAAAGCAGTTTGTTAAGTCACGTAAAAAGAATCATCAATCATTTAGAAACTTTATTAGACGGATGTTTCTTATTGGGCGAATTATCTCCAAGAACTGCCGATACTATTTTGAGTTTTGGAGAATTGCTTTCTTCGTTTATTATTGCAAAAGCATATCAGCAAATTAACAGCGATGCAGTTTATAAAGACAGTCGTGAGCTAATTAAAACAGACAATAACTTCGGAAAAGCGGTTGTTAACTTCGAAGTTTCAAATCAATTAATAAAAGATTATTTTGCTCAAAACGAGTCAAAAATCAATATTCTTCCTGGATTTATCGCGCAGACTACAGACGGAATCACTTCGACTTTAGGCCGTGGCGGGTCTGATTATACTGCAGCAATTATCGCTGGAGCTTTAGATGCTGAACAATTGGAAATTTGGACTGACGTAAATGGAATGTTTACAGCAAATCCGAAAATTGTAAAACAAGCACAGCCAATTGCAAATATCTCCTATCAAGAGGCAATGGAATTGTCGCACTTTGGAGCAAAAGTGTTGTATCCGCCGACAATTCAGCCAGTTTTAAGAAAAAACATTCCGATTTTAATCAAAAATACTTTTGAGCCGGAAGCTGTAGGAACATTGATTTCTGATACCGTTTTATCTAAAGATACTGTTGTAAAAGGAATTAGTCATATTGACAATATTTCACTTTTAACGCTTGAAGGTCCGGGAATGATTGGTGTTGCAGGTTCTTCTCGTCGTTTGTTTGAAGTATTGTCTCAGGAAAAAATCAACGTAATTTTTATTACTCAGGCTTCTTCTGAGCATTCAATTTGTATTGGAATTTTAAATTCTGATGCTGATAATGCCGAAGCTGCAATTAATAAAGCTTTTGAAATCGAAATTTCGCAGAACAAAATCGATCCTTGTTATGTAGAAAAAGACCTTTGCATTATTGCTTTGGTGGGTGAAAACATGAAAAACCACCAAGGTTTAAGCGGAAGAATGTTCAGCACTTTAGGAAAAAATAACGTAAACATTCGTGCGATTGCGCAAGGTGCTTCTGAAAGAAATATTTCGACTGTAATTAACGAAAGAGATGTTAAAAAAGCGTTGAATACTTTACACGAAAACTTCTTTGAAGAAAATACAAAACAGCTGAATTTGTTTGTAATGGGAGTTGGAAATGTGGGTGAAAAATTCATCGAGCAGATTCACAGCCAGAAGAAATTCTTAAAAGAGGTTTTAAAGATTAATGTTCGTGTAATCGCTTTATCAAATTCAAGAAAAATGATTTTTGATGAAGACGGAATTTCTCTAAAAAGTTGGGATGCCGCTTTAAGCGAAGGTGAACCAGCAAGTATTGAAGAATTCATCAAGAAAGCAAAAGAACTGAATTTACGTAACAGCATTTTTGTTGATATTACTGCAAATGCAACGGTTTCTGAAGCTTATGAGAAATTCTTAAAAGAAAGTATTGCGGTAGTAACCTGTAACAAAATTGCTTGTTCATCTGCTTATGATAACTATAAAAAATTAAAAAGCTTATCTCGTCAATACAACGCTCCTTTCTTGTTTGAAACGAATGTTGGTGCGGGACTGCCAATTATAGATACCGTAAAAAACCTTATTGCATCTGGCGATAAAGTGCATAAAATTCAGGCCGTTTTATCAGGAAGTTTGAACTTTATTTTCAACAATTTTGATAAGAATAATTCTTTCCACGATGTGGTAAAAGAAGCCGGAGTTCAAGGTTTCACAGAACCAGATCCAAAAATCGATTTAAGCGGTATCGACGTAGCGCGTAAAATCCTGATTCTAATTCGCGAAAGCGGTTATGAAATGGATATTGACGCCATCGCAAACGAATCGTTTTTACCAGCAGAATGTTTGGAAACAACC
>NZ_CAMLIX010000166.1 GCF_946479975.1 uncultured Flavobacterium sp. | reverse complement strand
AACCCATAATACCACGCAAAATATAAATCTGATTGAAAGTTGTGGCATAACCCATTGCCAGAGTCACCCCAGACCATATAAAAAGACTTCCAATAATTATTCTCTTTCGGTTAAACCGATCGGCTATAATTCCAGAAACAGGACTCATAAACGCATATATCCAAAGGAAAATAGCCATCAAAAGACCGAAATTTTCAGCTTTAGCCAATTCAGGAATATCATCCATCATCGCTGATTTCATAGTAGAGAGCATTTGTCGGTCTAAATAATTCAATAACGCAACAAACCATAGCAAGCCAACAACAATCCATGGGTAGGATTTTTTTTCACTCAATTTAGTAATCATTCTTTTTTTTCAAAATAAAGGCCGAATATACGAATTCAAATGAAAAGGAAAGAATTGTTTTTCTAGGTTATTTGTAATGTTTGACTCGATAAATTAGTTAAGACTCTTGCGATATTTTCTGAATAGAGATGGAATCGAAATACAGTCTACAGTACGAAATGCTCTAATCGATTTTAAAACGAATTATTATACTATGTGCCAGAAAATTAAAAATGAAAATATCGCATTGAAAATAAAATAGGGATAAAGCTCTTCTTGTTCAGCGCCGAAATACAAAAAATACAAAAAGTTATAAAAATAATTTTAATGTTGCAGTAAATTCTAAAATACATTCAATTTTCTTTGGTACTTATAATCTTTTTTGTTCGTGGAAACCTGATATTAGAGGAATTCAGCAAAAAGTAACTATTGTAAGCGAACTTGCAATATGGAGAGATAAATATACAGTTAAAGCTAAAATGTCAAATGGAGATTACATGGAAATGGAAGGAGTAACAGCCTGTATTATGAAACGCAACAATGAAGGAATAGGGTTGTGGCTGATAGACAATCCTTTTGCAGCAAACGACTTAAATGACTAATAAGCGTTATGTTCACGATTTTTTCAAAGAAATTTTAAGCGTCTTTATAAAATTTAAAAACTTCCGTAAAACAAAAAAACCTGCAAATCAAAAGATTTACAGGTTTTGTGGGGAGAGCAGGATTCGAACCTAAGTGCTGAAACCTGCATATTTCCTGCATTTTTAATTTTGAAAAACTAGAGTGCCACGATTTTGCCATAAAACAAAACTGTTGGTTTTTGAGTGTTAATGTATTGATTTTAAATGGTTTGTTGTGTTGTTTTGTTGCCGTAATTCTGTATTCTGTAAATTTAAATATTTTTTTTATAAATTGATTGTTTGGTCCTGTTTTTTATTGGTATTTAAAAACTTTTAAAGCAGTATGCTGGCAAACATTTAGCGATTCATCAAGCCCAGTACTGCTCTAAAATTATATGACACTATAACGGAATTATAAATGTAATGGAGATTTCAAAATTCTAATTTGCTTTCGATCAACCATTACTAAAACAATAGAATTAATTAGTCTGTTTTAAAATCAATTGCTGTCCAGTTGTAATTAAGCCTGGAACGTAAAATGTTATTGTAGCATTAAATAATGAATTGGCAGGAACGCTCCAAGTAGCCAAACTTTGTGCAGGCTGTGTCGGCGTCGTATAGATATTTTTCAAAGCTCCGTTTAAGTAAAGCGGTCCGTTGAAAGTAAATGAAGGCGAATTTGTTGCTGAGGTAAAGTTTGAAGCAAATGTAAGCGACACATTTTTTGCAGTGCTGTTTGGATTGTTCAGCTTTAAAGTCAAAGTGTATTTGTGGCCGTAATTTCCGTAAGTATTTTGCGAAGCCCCATTTAATTTATAAGAATAAGGCGCATTTTGATTTTGCAGATAAACTCCACCAACTGCAAATTTCGAACTCGTATTTAGACACAATCCCATGTATGATGGTCCTGAAGGCAAATCGATATCTGTAGTTCCTGACCAGCCCGATTGCGTATAGATTCCAGCCTCTCTGCCGTAAGCGTTTGTGCCTTCATTATAAATATCCCCCGCAGCTGCAGTTTGAGTAGCATTAACCGCATCGTTAATATTTCCAGTTGAAGTTACAACTGTATAAACATAAACGCCTTGTGAAGCTGTAATTTCATATCGTCCATCGACCATATTATTGTTGGATAATGTCGCTTTGTAAACCTCATAAACCTTGGAAGGATTTATAGCGACATTGTTGAAGGTTGTGCGCGGCGTATTTTGCAGCCAGTCTTTCGACACAAAATAGCTTTGTCCAGTTGCGTTTCCGCTTAAGGGTTTTTCGGCATTTGTGTAAGTTGATCCTTTTCCGCTAATAGTCAGCGCTGAGGTTTGCGGATTGGAAACTAAAATATGCAGGTATTTTGTAGCGCCTGATTGGTTGATGTGGAATAAATAAACGCCAAAAGTGCCAGAAAGTGGATTAGAAGAACCGCCTCTGCTAGAATCAACTCGAGCATTTTGCATTAGCCAGCCATTTCCTTTTATAATTTCTGGATTGTTGCTTTTCCAAATTTGTTTATCGGATAAGTTGCCATCTAAATATTTCAAATTTTGAGGAGCGACAATCGAAGTTGACAACGTTCCCGAAGTCCAGTCCGAAGAAACTAGTGAATTAACGGCTAATGCTGTTTTTGCACTTGTTTTTGTGGTGCTTTGAGTAGTAGTTTTTTCAGCAGTATCATCACTTGAGCAAGCATAAGTAAGAATTGCTGTAATAACAAAACATAATAGTTTTTTTGTTTTCATAATTGGTTAGATTTGATTGATTTGACAATCAGTTAGTTGTTGGCTAAAATAATAAAAAATTAATATATGTAATATAGTTATTAAAAATATTTAATATTAATTTTATATATATTTTATATTTTTTTTAAATCTTTGAGTGAAAATAAAAAGCATGTGATTTTAAGATGTTTTTTCTTATTATGTTTTGTCGGTTTGCATTTTTTGAAATTGTAGCGACAAGATTCTTTCTTTTTATATTCTAAGATTGCGTTTTAATTTTTGTAATGAAAAAGCAATGGTTAAGTTAAAAATGAATTATGTTTGTAATGGAATTTGTTAAAATCGATGATAAATGAATTTAAAAGACTTGCTTGATATTAGTAAAGACAATAGTCTTTCAGGTCAAAAGTGGCATATGCTCAGACAGTCAATTGTAAAACGATTGCTTTCTGCAGGTAATGCAACAATTGCAGAAATAAGTTCTGAGTTGCAATCCAGCGTTCCTACTGTTACCAAGGCGGTCAATGAGCTTTTACAGGAAGGCACTGTGGTGGACATGGGGAAAATTACCAATAGTGGCGGACGAAGACCTTCTTTATATAGTATCAATCCGACTTGTGCTTTTTTCTTGGGTGTCGAGGTCGGACGAACTCATATGTCGATTGGGCTGCAGAATATCAAAAATGAATTTATAAGCCTTGATCTGCGAGTTCCGTTTGCATTAAAAAATTCTCAGGAATCTTTGTTGGAGTTTTGTGCGCTTATCAATAATTATATTGAAGAGAGTTCTGTAGAAAAGAAATTAATCGTTGGAATCTGTATTAACTTTTCAGGCAGAATCAATTCGATGGAAGGTTTCAGCTACAATTATTTCTTTAGTGAAAACAGGCCTTTAACAGAAATCATATCAGAACAACTTAGTCTTCCGGTTCATCTTGAAAATGATACACGTGCGATGGCTTTTGGAGAATATTCCGAAGGTGTTGTTGATGACGAGCAAAATATAATTTTCTTGAATTACAGTTGGGGAGTGGCTATCGGGATTATGACCGATGGGAAGCTTTATTATGGAAAATCCGGTTATTCCGGAGAGTTTGGACACAGCACACTTTTTGAAAATGAAATCATTTGTCAATGCGGCAAATTAGGTTGTCTTGAAACTGAAATTTCTGGCTGGTCTTTAGTGCGGCAATTTAAAGAAGCGCTTAAGGAAGGAAAGCATTCAAAAATAGAGCTTAATGAGAATGAAGATCTGCAGCATTTGGATATTATTTCTGGAGCCATTAACCTGGAAGATAGTTTGTGTATCGAATTGGTTACAAGGCAAAGCGAAAAAATGGGACGCTATTTGTCTATTTTGCTGAATATATTCAATCCAGATCTGCTTGTTATCGGCGGGGATTTTTCACAGCTGGGAGATTTTGCGCTACTGCCAATCCAGTCGGCACTTAAGAAACATTCTCTTGGTCTGGTAAATCGGGATATGAAACTGAAAAAATCAACACTCGGGCATCGTGTAGGCGTAATTGGCGCTTGCTGTATTGTGAAAGAAAAGATGCTTTCGCCCTTTTTTAAATAGATAATTCTTTTATAAGATTTTCCAAAACTCTATAATTCGTTTTATAGAGTTTTTTTGTTTTGTACTTCTCGCTTTTTTGTTTGCAACGATTCTTTTGCCGCTCAGTTTTTTGTTTTTAAAGTTTTTTTAAAATCAGTTGCTTCTCATTGCTTCTTGAGCAAAAAAGAAGCGCCATATGGAATCGATTTCATTGCTGAACATTCAATATTTCATTTGATTTTTGGTGAGTATGAAGTTTTTTTGTGCGAATAATTTTCTTTTCAAAAAAAATATTCCTTAAAATGTGAAAATATTTTAAATATGTTTTTCATGTCTTATTGGCTGTATTTGCTGAGAATTTCTATAATACTCCTAAAACTTTCTGCAAATAAGGTAAATATTAATTAATAAAATTTTTTAATAACTAAGTTGTGGTTAGTAAAATTTTATATATTTGCTCAAACCAAAAGACAAAACCAATGCAGAATATCTTAAAAATTACCTTATTACCTATTTTATTGTTTTCGCTTTTTTGTTGTGCAAGCAATACAGCATCAATTAATGGCAAATCTCCAATTGCTCCTGTAAAAGGAGTTTGGGTTACTAACGTTGCCTCAAAAGCTTTAGATTCTAAAGAAAATATTATCGAGACTGTTGCGCTTTGCAAAAAATCGGGTATTACAGATATTTATGTAGTGGTTTGGAATCGAGGAACGACTTTGTATCCAAGTAAGATTATGAAAGATTTATTTGGAAAGCCAATTATGGAACGTTTTGGAGATCGCGATCCATTACAAGAAATGATTGAAGAAGGACACAAAGAAAATATAAAAGTACATGCATGGTTTGAATTTGGTTTTGCTTCTTCTTATGGTGAAAATGGAGGTGCAATCCTAAAGAAATTCCCAAACTGGAAAGCAATTGACAATAAAGGAAATCTGGTTACAAAAAATGGCTTTGAATGGATGAATGCCATGGATCCAGAAGTTCAGAATTTTGTAAAATCATTGATTATAGAAGTTGTAAAAAAATATAATGTTGACGGGATTCAAGGTGATGACCGTTTACCTGCAATGCCATCACTTGGAGGTTACGATCCTTATACAGTAGCTTTATATAAAAAGGAGCACAACGGGAATCTTCCTCCTGATGATTATAAAAATGCAGATTGGCTAACTTGGCGCGCTGATAAACTGACCGTTTTTCTTGGCGGTCTTTATAAAGAATTAAAAGCAATCAAACCTAAATTGATTGTGAGCATGGCTCCAAGCATCCATCCTTGGGCAAAAGAGGAATATCTGCAAGACTGGCCAACTTGGCTGGACAAAGGTTATTGCGATTATGTAATTCCGCAGGTTTACAGAAAAACAATTGAGAGCTATACTTCTACATTAGAAGAGCAAGTAAAATTCCTTAAAAAGGATCAGAAAGATAAATTTTTCTCAGGAGTCTTGCTACAAGTAAATGGGGTAAATCCGAAACCTGATTTTTTAAAGGGGATGATTGACGTCAACAGAAAATTAGGAGTAAAAGGAGAATCTTTCTTTTTCTATGAAGGATTGAAAGCTTTCCCAGAATATTTTTCTGCAGAATATGCTAAAAAGTAGATTGATTAAGAAGTCAAGGAAGTAAATCGCTTTTGAAGCGACAGTCCTAATATTGTTTCAAAAATAATTGATTTTTAAAATCTGGATATGAAAACAAGAGCTTTGTCTATTGATGCCTTAAGAGGATTTGCGATTATCGCAATGATACTTTCTGGACAAATGATCCTTACGTATTTGCCTGCTTGGATGGCGCACGCACAAGTGCCTCCCAACTCCTCATTTAATCCAAACATTTATGGGATTACGTGGGTAGATCTAGTTTTTCCCTTCTTTTTGTTTTCGATGGGCGCCGCATTTCCTTTTTCATTAGGGAGCAAATTAGAAAATGGCGCTAATAAATTGGCGCTCTGCCGAGACTCCTTTTTTAGAGGACTTCAATTGGTCTTTTTTGCCATATTTTTTGAGCATATGAGACCATTTGTAATTTTTAATCCTGTGGATGTTTTTTCCTGCTTAATTTCTTTAGGCAGTTTTGTTCTGATGTTTTTTATGTTTTCAACGGATACGCTGCCGTTTATAAAAATTTCGAAGAATCCAAAATTAAATAGTTCGATTATAAAATTAGCTGCTTTTGCAATTGGATTAGTCTTGCTGTTGGCAATAAGTTTTCAAGGAAAAGAGAATCATGATTTGGATCTTTATTACAGCGATATTATTCTGATCGTTCTTGCAAATATGGGTTTTTTGGCTAGTGTGATTTATATTTTTACATTCAAAAAGCCAACTTATCGCTTATTGGTTTTGCCGTTTATTATGGCCGTTTTCTTAGCCAGCACAAACGAAGGCTGGGTAAAGCAATTGTATGATTTTACGCCGTTTGCATGGGCTTATAAATTTTATTACCTAAAATATTTATTTATAGTAATTCCAGGAGCTCTTGCTGGAGAATATATAAAGGAATGGACTGTAGCGCCGCAAAATGAAGTGCGAGAAAATGATAGAAAGGCAATTGTGGCAAGTCTGATTTCTTTAGCAGTTATTGCAAGCAACGTTTGTTTTTTATTTGTACGTAAACTAGAAATAAATGTTGTGGTTACTATAGGCTTGTTGGTTTTAATTTATTTTGTTTTAAGATCAAGTGCCTCAGAATTTGGTGTTTTTTGGAAAAAACTTTTTTCGGCAGGAGCTTACTGTTTGATGTTAGGATTGTTTCTGGAGGCTTATGAAGGCGGAATCAGAAAAGATGCTTCAACATACAGTTATTATTTTGTGACATCAGGTCTGGCATTTTTTGCAATACTTTTTTTCTCTGTGGTTTGTGATTATTTCAAATGCATTAGAGCTACTAAATTTTTGGTTTTGACAGGACAAAACCCAATGATTGCCTATGTTTCGACGGCAATGGTTGTGATGCCAGTTTTAACCATTTTATCCATTACAAATTATTTTGACGTATTCAATGAAAATGCTTTTACAGGATTTCTGAGAGGATTCATATTCACTGTATTAGCTGTTTTGATAACGACCTTCCTCTCTAAAAAGAAAATATTTTGGAGAACCTGAAAATTCAATCTTGCTATTAAAAATATTATATATTATGAAAATTCAAATAATTACATTTTTTTTATTTTGTTATGGATATTCACAGAATATCACAAAAAAAACGGTTGACGTTTTAGTAATTGGAGGCTCTACCAGCGGAACTTCTGCTGGTATTGCATCTTCAAGATTGGGTGCTAATACACTGATTGTTGAAGAATCTCCATGGATAGGAGGTATGTTTACTTTGCAGGGAGTTGGTGCCTGCGATGGTAACCATAATTTAGATTCCGGAATCTGGAATGAATTCAGAGGCGCACTGAGAGATTATTACGGTGGAGCAGCGGCTCTTGAAACAGGATGGGTAAGCAACACGCTTTTTGAGCCTTCAGTTGGGAATAAGATTTTCAATCAAATTGCAGCAAAAGAGAAAAAACTCGAAATTATTCATGGTTATTATGTGGTGACCATCTTAAAAATAGGAAATACTGTTACAGGAGCGACTTTTAAAAATGATAAAAATGATATTCTAGAGGTTCAGGCAAAAATCACAATTGACGCTACAGATATCGGTGAAACGCTAAAAATGGCTGGAGCTGCTTATCGTTTAGGAATGGATTCTCAAAAAGAAACCAAAGAAGCCAATGCGCCATTAAAAGCCAATAATATTGTTCAGGATTTGACTTGGGTTGCCATTTTAAAAGATTATGGCAAAGGAACTGACAAGACTATTGCAAAGCCAAGCAATTATTCAGCTTCGAATTTTACTGGTTCATGCATGGAAACGGTTGATCACAAGGAAATTGACTGCGACAAAATGCTGACTTACGGAAAAATGCCAAATAATAAGTACATGATCAACTGGCCTAAAAAAGGCAACGATGTATATCTAGATGTAGTCGAATTGTCAAGAGAAGATCGAAATAAAGAATTATTAAAAGCGAGAAATTATACTTTACAGTTTGTTTATTATATCCAAAATGAACTAGGATACAAGAATCTTGGCTTGGCTGACGACGAATTTAATACTTCGGATTTATTAGCTTATGCACCGTATTATCGCGAAGGAAGAAGAGTAAAAGGAGTTTCGTTTTTGACTTACAACCACGTTGCAGACCCATACAATCAAAAAGAAGCTTTATATAAAACAGGAATTTCAGTTGGAGACTATCCTGTAGATCATCACCACAAACAAAACCCCGATGCCCCAGATTTAGGATTTCCTGCGGTACCTTCCTATAATGTACCGCTAGGATCCTTGATTCCTGAAAAAGTTGATGGATTTATTGTTTCTGATAAAGCAATTTCAGCTTCAAATCTAATTAATGGCGCAACACGTTTACAGCCTGTGGTTTTGCTTACCGGCCAAGCAGCGGGAACTTTGGCAGGAATTGCGGTAAAAAATAAAGTTGAGCCACGTCAGGTTTCGGTGAGAGAAGTACAGCAGTCGCTTTTAAATCAGAAAGCGTATATCATGCCACTTTTTGATGTGAAACCTACAGATCCAGCATTTGAAAGCATTCAAAAAATTACTGCTACTGGAATTTTAAAAACAAAAGGAGAAAGCTACAAATGGGCCAACAGAACTTGGTTTTATCCAGAGCAAAATATTACAGTTCAAGAATTTACTGAAGGATTGAATCAGTTTGACAAGAAAAATAAAATTGTAAAAAGCCATGTGCTTCTTACAGAGCAGGAAGCAGTTAATCTTTTGGCAAAGGCGGGTGCTAAAATCCAAAAAGGGAATTATTCGGCAAAGCCAATAAGCAAAAGAGATTTGGCAATCTTAATTGATGAAAGCCTGCATGCATTTGAGAAAGAAATTGATTTTTCGGGAAATAGTAAAGCCAAAAAATAATAAAATGTTCAAAAGTATTTGTGTTTTCTTTTCTACTCTTTTTATGGGGCTTTCAGCGCAAGAAAGCAAGCAGGTTTTTCATAATTATTTCTATGACCAAAGGCGTTCTTTTTTCGAATCAATGCCAGCGGGGAAAAACGAAATTATTTTGCTGGGCGATAGTATAACGAATTGCGCCAACTGGGATGAAATTTTTTCAGGAGGGAAAGTAAAAAACAGAGGGATTTCTGGCGATATCACTTTAGGAGTTTTGGATCGTATGGATGAAATCGTAAGACGAAAACCTAAAAAAGTATTTATTCTCCTTGGGATTAATGACATCGCTCAAAAAATTAGCACCGAAATAATTCTGAGAAACTATCAAAACATAGTGTCAAAATTAAAAAATGATAGTCCTGGAACGGTAATTTATATTCAAAGCATTTTACCCACAAATGATGAGTTTGATACCTTCAAAAATCATCAAGGAAAAATGGAAACTATAAAACAGGTGAATATAGAATTAGAAAAATTGGCTAAAGAAAATAAGGCTGAATTTATAAATCTTTTTCCGCATTTCTTGAATCAAAACGGCAAGCTGAGCAAATCCTATACAAATGACGGACTGCATCTTTTAGGTCCTGGCTACCTGTTATGGGCATCCATCATAAAAAAATATATCAAGTAGAAATAGTAAACTTTAAAAACATAGTGTAAATGTTAGAAACTAATAATGATATCAAATTTGACCAGTTAGAGAACACTGATTTGTATCAATACGCGGACTTATACAAAGATGAATTATTGAAAGAAGTGATTCCGTTTTGGGAGAAATATTCTATTGATAATCAGTACGGCGGATATTTTACTTGTTTGGACAGGCAAGGCAACGTTTACGATACTGATAAATTCATCTGGTTGCAAGGCAGACAAGTCTGGACTTTTTCGATGCTGTATAATAAAGTAGAAAAAAAACAGGAATGGCTTGATATAGCGCTTCACGGAGCAAAATTTTTATTGGAAAATGGAAGAGATGCAGATGGGAACTGGTATTTTTCTTTAAACCAAAAGGGAGAGCCTTTAGTAGTTCCGTATAACATATTTTCAGACTGTTTTGCTGCAATGGCATTTGGCGAATTGTATAAAGCTACAAACGACTCTTTACATAAAGAGGTTGCTGTAAATACTTATAATAACATTATTTCGAGACAAAATAATCCAAAAGGTAAGTGGAGCAAGGCAATTGGCGGCACACGAGAATTGAAAAACTTTTCGCTTCCGATGATTTTATGCAATCTGTCTTTGTTGTTGGAAGAAGTTATTGGTAAAGAAGTAGTTGACCAGATGGTTCCGCCTCTTATTGAAGATATCATGACTAATTTCTTGAACAAAGAACATGGCATCATCATGGAGAATGTGGGAGCAAATGGTGCTTTTAGTGACAGTTTTGAAGGAAGAATCATCAATCCGGGCCACGGAAATGAATCAATGTGGTTTCTTATGGATATCGCAGCTCGATATAATAAGCCAGAACTGGTAAAACAATGCGAAGAGATTCTGATCAAAACAACAGAATTTGGCTGGGATAAAGAGTTTGGAGGAATTTATTATTTCTTAGATATAAAAGGCCACCCGACGCAAGAACTGCAATGGAATCAAAAATTATGGTGGGTACACATTGAAACCATGATTTCTTTTGCAAAAGCTTATAAACTGACAGGTAATGAAAAAAGCAAAGAATGGTTTGTAAAACTTCATGACTATACTTGGAACCACTTTAGAGATGAAAAATACAAAGGAGAGTGGTTTGGTTACCTGACTAGAGAAGGAAAACCGCTTCTGGAAGCAAAAGGAGGAAAATGGAAAGGATGTTTCCATGTTCCTCGAGGATTGTACGAATTATGGACCACTTTAAAATAAACTAATTAATCAAAAACCAAATTATTATTAACTATGAAAAAAGGAATATTATTCTTGATGTTTTGTTTGGTCTCGCTGTTTGCTGAGGCACAGACAAGACAGTTGAAAGGGGTGATTACAGATTCTGACGGCATGCCGCTGGTAGGAGCTAATGTTTTGATCCAAGGTTTAAAAACAGGAGCTTCGACAGATTTTAACGGAAGTTTTCAGTTGGATGTACCCAACCAAAAAACATTATTAAATGTTAGTTATATCGGATTTAAAGATATGACGGTCGATGTTACAGGAAAAACTTCTGTAAAAATACAAATGCAATCAGTGACAAATCAAATGCAGGAAGTTGTTGTTGTAGGTTATGGAACACAAAAGAAAGCAACTTTAACGGGAGCTATCGGGATTGTAAAAGGTGCTGATCTAAACAAAAGAGCAGTTGCTTCATTATCAACAG
>NZ_CAMLIX010000165.1 GCF_946479975.1 uncultured Flavobacterium sp. | reverse complement strand
TCAGCTTCACGTTAAAATAAATGGAGAAGAACCAGTTGATGGAGAGTAAAAAATGCTACTGCGATACAGGTTTACTTTTTGAAAATTGCTGCGGATTGTATCTTAACGAAAATCAAAAAGCACCTTCAGCATTGGCTTTAATGCGTTCCAGATATTCGGCGTATGCCACACATAATGCCGATTATCTTTTGGAAACGACTCATATTTCGGAAAGAAAATATTATTCGAAACCTGAAATTTTAAAATGGGCTGTTTCTAATAGATGGCAAAAATTAGAAATTTTAAGTTTTGCTGAAAATACGGTAGAATTTAAAGCGTACTTTTTAGATTCAAATAATAAACCTCAAGTTCATTATGAGTTTTCCACTTTTAAATTCGAAAATGGCGCTTGGTTTTATTTGGATGGAAAGTTTGAATAATTATTACATCTAACACCGTTAGCTGTGATTTTTATTTCAATATTTTAACTAAAAATTAATAAACGATTCTTTTTTCATAATTCTAAAAAGACGTAATTTTAGAATTATGAAAAAAGAATTTAAAAAAGGCTTTTATTTTAAGACTTACGAAGCTCCTTTTCAGTCTCCGTTTGATAAACTTTTTACTATTTTTAAAGAGTTGATCACTCATACTTCGGGTGATTTTGATGAAGCCATCAGCTGGCTTCGGGAACTGGATATCGAATACAAACTTACCGACGAGAATTATACTATTGATGATTTTATCGAAGATCTGAAGAAAAAAGGATACATCAGAGATGAAGTAAAGGGCGATGGAAGTTCTGGTCTGGGAATTACTGCTAAAACAGAAAGAGCAATTAGACAGCAAGCTTTGGATCAGATTTTTGGAAATTTGAAACGTTCTGGAAGCGGTAATCATAAAACAAAACATGCCGGAAATGGCGATGAGCATACAGGCGAATTCCGTGAGTTTAATTTTGGAGATGGTTTAGAAAGAATTTCATTAACCGAAAGTCTTCGAAACGCGCAAATCAATAATGGCGTTGAAAGTTTCATGCTAACCGAAAATGATTTGGTTGTTGAAGAAACGCAGTACAAAGCGCAAATGAGTACGGTTTTGATGATCGACATTAGCCACAGTATGATTTTATACGGCGAAGACCGAATCACGCCTGCCAAAAAAGTGGCAATGGCTTTGGCAGAATTAATCACAACCCGATATCCAAAAGATACTTTAGATATTTTGGTTTTTGGAAATGATGCCTGGACTATTCCGATCAAAGATTTACCTTATTTACAAGTTGGGCCTTATCATACTAATACAGTTGCTGGATTGCAATTGGCAATGGATATTCTTCGCCGAAAGCGAAATACCAACAAACAAATTTTCATGATTACCGACGGAAAGCCAAGCTGCGTTCGTGAACGTGACGGTTCTTATTATATGAACAGTAACGGTTTGGACGAATATATTGTTGATAAATGTTACACACAGGCGCAACAAGCCAGAAAATTACATATTCCGATTACGACTTTTATGATTGCTCAGGATCCATATTTACAACGTTTTGTGAATAAGTTTACAGAAGCAAATCAAGGAAAGGCATTTTATACCGGACTTAAAGGTTTGGGCGAAATGATTTTTGAGGATTATGAAACGAATAGGAAGAAGAGGGTTCGGTAGAGTGGTCAGTGTTCAGGGATCTTGGTTCAGTGATTAGTATTCAGTCGCAGTATTCAGTTTCACTGTCCACAATCTGTATCGTAGAGACGCACAGCAGTGCTTCTGAAATAAGATTAAAAGTTTCGTTGAAAAATAAAATATAACCGCAAAGTATATCGTAGAGACGCACAGCAGTGCGTCTAACACAAAGAAATGACACATTTCTTAAAAAATAAAAAATAATAAAAACCTACATTTCAATACAATGGAAATAACTACTATAAAAACATTAGGTCAATTAAAAGCCGCTGGATATAAAAGTAAAAGTATAAAAGACGAATTGCGAAATAATCTTCGTGAGAAAATCAAATCGGGGAAACCAGTTTTTGAAGGCGTTCATGGATTTGAAAATACGGTAATTCCAGAATTAGAACGCGCGATTTTATCTCGTCATAATATCAACTTATTAGGTCTTCGCGGACAAGCAAAAACTCGTTTGGCGCGAAAAATGGTTGAATTATTGGACGAATATATTCCGTTTGTGGAAGGTTCAGAAATTAATGACGATCCGTTGAATCCAATTTCTCGTTTTGCTAAAGATTTGATTGCAGAGAAAGGTGACGAAACACCAATTTCATGGTTACACAGAAGCGATCGTTTCTTCGAAAAACTAGCAACTCCGGACGTAACCGTAGCCGATTTAATTGGAGATGTTGACCCAATTAAAGCTGCAAATTTAAAATTGTCGTATGCTGACGATCGCGTAATTCACTTCGGAATGATTCCGAGAGCGAATCGTTGTATTTTTGTAATTAATGAGTTGCCCGATTTACAGGCTAGAATTCAGGTTGCTTTGTTTAATATTTTGCAGGAAGGCGACATTCAAATTAGAGGTTTTAAATTGAGAATGCCTTTGGATATGCAATTTGTTTTCACAGCAAATCCAGAAGATTATACCAATAGAGGAAGTATTGTAACGCCTTTAAAAGATAGAATTGGTTCTCAGATTCTAACGCATTATCCTGAAAGTATAGAAATTGCCAGAACGATTACAGAACAAGAATCTAAACTAGATCAAAATCAAAGTGATGTGGTTTATGTTCCAAGTTTGGCGAGAGATATTTTAGAGCAAATTAGTTTTGAAGCTCGTGAAAGCGAATACATCGACAACAAAAGCGGTGTAAGTGCGAGAATGAGTATTACGGCGTTTGAAAACTTAATAAGTACGGCAGAACGCCGCGCTTTAATTTCTGGTGCAGAAAAAACGACATTACGTTTATCAGATTTTATCGGAATCATTCCAGCCATTACAGGCAAAGTAGAATTGGTTTACGAAGGAGAGCAGGAGGGAGCAGATTTTGTAGCTGAAAGTTTAATTGGTTCTGCAATTAGAACTTTGTTTCCAACGTATTTTCCGAAAATCGAAAAATTAGAAAAACCAGACGAAAAAACTCCATATTCTGATCTTGTAGAATGGTTTTTCACGGAAAGCGGTTTCGAATTATTGGACGATGCTTCGGATGCGGAATACAAAAGTATCTTGGATGAAATAAGTCCGTTGGATGAATTATTGAAAAAATACCAGCCACAAGCAGCAAAAGAAGACGAGTACTTTTTGAAAGAATTTGTTTTGTGGGGATTGGTTGAATATAAAAAACTGAGTAAAGATCGTTTTGCAAAGGGAAATCAGTTTAGAGATATTTACGGAAGTTATATTAGTAAGTTTTAAAAATAAATTTAATAATAAAATAAACCCAATAGATGTTGAAGTCTGTTGGGTTTGTTTTTTTAAACACATAGAAACATAGGTTTTTTAGATTTGCAAAAAGGGAATTGAAAGAAACTAGTTTCTAACATATAGATTCATCGCTATTTGTCATCCTGAGCGAAGTCGAAGGACACGCTAGAAACTCTACAAAGATTGGCTAATTTCTACGAGGAGTTACTTTGTGTCCTTCGACTTCGCTCAGGATGACAAATTACAAAGCCTTGAAATTGCCTTTTACAGACACATAAAAACTATGTTTTTATGTGTTTAAATTAAATCTCATTCAAGTTACATAAAACTTAATCTGGTCTAGCTGGTTTTTTAAAACCGGCTGGGCTTTTTTATTTTACAATACATTACTTTTACAATCCAAAAATAAATTTATGTTATTCCTTATATTAAGTATTCTTTGCAGTGTTATTGTGGGTGTTATTTTCAAAATTTCTAGAAAATATAATGCTAATCCGTCTCAAATTATTTCCTTCAATTATATAACAGCAATCACGCTTTGTTACTTTACTTTTAGTCCGGATTTAAATTCGTTAGATAAAGATGCACCATTAGAAATTTACACTTCAGTTGGAATTTTACTTCCAATTGTATTTCTATTTCTGGCACTTTCAATCAAGTTTATGGGAATTGCAAAAACCGATGCGGCGCAAAGATTATCACTTTTTATTCCGATTCTAGCCGCTTGGTTATTGTTTAATGAAGCCTTTAATGCTTATAAAGTTATAGGGGTTTTAATGGGTTTTACAGCACTTTTATTTATCTTAAAAAAGCCTTCACAGACCACAGAAAACAAATGGATTTTTCCAGCAATAGTTTTATTAGGCTTTGGGATTGTAGATATCCTTTTTAAGAAAATAGCTTTATACACCGTTGTTCCTTACACCACTTCTTTATTTCTGGTTTTCTTAATTTCTTTTGCAGTTTCATTAGTAATTGTGATGTGTAAGTTATTTATCACAAAAGAAAACTTCGCTCTAAAAAATATTCCTTTCGGAATCTTGGTTGGGATTTTCAATTTCGGAAATATCTTATTCTATTTAAAAGCGCATAAGGCATTTGCAGAAAATCCGTCAACGGTTTTTGCAGGAATGAATATGGGCGTAATTATTTTAGGAACACTTATAGGTGCTTTTTTCTTCAAAGAAAAACTATCTAAATTCAATGTTTTTGGATTGGTTTTGGCATTAATTGCAGTTGTTTTCATAGTTTTTGCGCAATTACAGTAATTTTTTTTAGTAGCTAATCCCTTAGTTTACAACTGTTTTAAGGACTATTTTGTTTTAATTGAAAAATAACTCTACTAATTCTATAGAATTTATAAATATATTTTTATACATTTGCTTCAACAATGAAAAACTATAGCCGAAATATTATGACGTCTTTTCCATGCAGCTTTGCGATGTGCTGTATGATGAATCACGTTTTGAAATGGCGTTAATAGAGAAAGTACTTGTTAGTTATTTTTTTTTTTAGCCTTTCATTGCACCATGAAAGGCTTTTTTTTGAACCGTTAAAAAATCTAAATATGAGAACCAACAGAAATATGAAAATTTTGATGCGCAGATGCCTCGTAAAGATTCCGTGTTGTATCCGTTTATCAGATAAGAAGTAAAAAAACTTTTTAGCAAAAAAGATTTTCAATACATAAAAGATAACCCAAACCAAAAAACTATATACTATGAGTTCAGAAATTATAAAACAGAATCCGTTTCAATCGATGATT
This sequence comes from uncultured Flavobacterium sp., assembly GCF_946479975.1. The sequence goes on along the minus strand of NZ_CAMLIX010000165.1, from coordinate 6,415 downwards.
GATCGCTTTAATATTGCTGCAGATATTTTAAACTTAGATAATTCTCTTCGTCAAAAACTACAGCGCCCTGAGAAACAAATCACAGTAAATTTTTCTATTACTTTAGATAATGGAAAAGTTCAAAACTTTGAAGGATACCGCGTCATTCACAACACAGCTTTAGGACCATCAAAAGGCGGCATTCGCTACGATACCGCTGTAAATTTGGATGAAGTAAAAGCACTTGCCGCCTGGATGACCTGGAAATCTGCTGTAACTGGAATTCCCTTTGGTGGTGCAAAAGGCGGCATTATTTGCGATCCTAGAGAACATTCTAAAACAGAATTGGAAAAAATTACAAGAGCATATACCAAAGCTTTGGCAGATATTTTTGGACCAGAAAAAGATGTTCCTGCACCAGACATGGGAACAGGACCAGACGAAATGGGCTGGCTGATGGATGAATTTTCATTATTGCACGGAAGACCAATTCACGCCGTAGTAACAGGAAAACATCTGCATTCTGGCGGTTCTTTAGGAAGAGTAGAAGCAACGGGAAGAGGTGTAAGCATTATTAGTCTTTTAGCACTTCAAAAACTAAAAATAAGACCAGCAAGAGCTACAGCTGCAATTCAAGGATTTGGAAATGTCGGCTTGCATTCGGCTTTGTTTTTACACGAAAAAGGAGTGAAAGTCGTTGCTGTAAGTGATGTTTCAGAAGCATTTTATAATCCAAACGGAATTAATATTCCAGAATTGATTTTATACTATAATCTGAATAACAAAACCATAAAAGGATATCCAAATTCGGTTGCTATTAAACACGAAGATTTATTGCTTTTGGATGTTGATGTTTTGATTCCGGCTGCAAAAGAAGATGTGATTACACAGAAAAATGCGGGTGATATTCAAGCCAGAATTATAGTGGAAGGCGCAAACGGACCAGTTTCTTCAGATGCAGATCAAATTTTACATGATAAAAATATATTAGTTGTTCCTGATATTTTAGCCAATGCCGGTGGTGTTACAGTTTCTTATTTCGAATGGCTTCAGAATTCGCTTTTGGAGTCTTGGAGAATTCACCAGATTAATAAACGTCTGGAGGATATTTTAGAAAAAGGTTTTGAAACTGTTTTTAGAGTGGCAGTCAAACATGATGTAACGCCTCGTATTGCTGCTTATATTATTGCTTTGAAAAAAGTAGCCGAGACCCAGTCGGTTAAAGAAGTGGCGCTTGAAGCTCCTTTATTTAAGCAGAATTAAATCAGGTTTAATCCGTAAAAGTTCATTTTCGTTGATTGCGTTTTTGTCTCCTTAAACCGTAATTAATGGAAGTGTCTTTTTCGTTTGAATTATTAAAAGATAAGCTTGTTGAGTAAAATAATTAAACACATAGAAACATAGCTTTTGTACGCTTAAAAAAAGGTGTTTCACTAGTTTCAATGCACATAGCAGATTCGGACTATGTGAAAGAAATATTTCTCTGAAGTCATCCTCTTTTAGGTATAAAATCTATGTTTCTATGTGTTTAAATTAAATTACCTCAGATAATATTTAAATCGAAAATATCAAACAATGAAAAATATCAATTTTCTAGCTTTTGCCATGCCGGCCTTTTTTATTTTTTTATTTTTAGAATATAAGTTAGCTCAACGCAGAAAAAGGCCTGAAATTTTTAATTATGAAAGTTCTGTTTCCAATATTTCTATCGGAATTGCAGAGCGTTTGATCAACTTATTTATCGCTGCCAGTTTTTACCAATTGTATTATTTGATTTATGATGATTATAGAATCTTTGATATTCCGAGTAATGCCTTGGTTTGGTTTGCGCTGATCCTTGCAACCGATTTTGTCTGGTACTGGTACCATCGATTAGGACATGAAGTCAATTTTTTCTGGGCAGCGCATATTGTGCATCATCATAGTGAAGAATTTAATTTTACGGCCGCAGCCAGAATTACAACTTTTCAAGCCATTATTCGAACAGGATTTTGGTGTATTTTGCCTCTTTTTGGATTTCATCCAAGTATGGTTATTACAATGCTGATTGTTCACGGCGCTTATTCTTTCTTCACGCATACGCAGCTTATTGGTAAAATAAAATGGCTGGAATATGTTTTTGTAACGCCTTCTGTTCACGGAGTTCATCACGCTTCTGACGAAAAATATCTGGATAAAAATTACGGCGATATGTTTACTTTTTGGGATCGCCTTTTTGGGACTTTTCAAACCGAAGAAGAAAAACCAAAATACGGCTTAACGCATCCATTAAAAAGCTACAGTTTCTTGTGGCAGCATTTTCATTATTACTTCGAAATCTATGAATTATGGAAACGCTCCAGCGGATTCAAAGCCAAATGGAACGCCGTTTTTGGAAGTCCAGCCGATATGGATCAAGATATCCGTCCAACTCTGGAAAAGCGATTTCTTCAGGATAAAGCTTCTCCAAATCAAAGGCTTCGTTTTAAAAATTATCTTTGTATTCAGTTAGGAATCTGCACTTTGATTCTAACTGTTTTTACGTATTATTTTGATTATTTAGAAAGCTATGATAAGCTATTTGTGCTTTTGTTAGTGCTTCTAACTTTGATCAATTGCGGTGCATTGCTAGAACAGCGCAAATGGATTTATTATTTAGAATATGCGCGTCTGGCAATGATCTCGACTTATTTTTTATACGAAGAAGATTTGTTGGTATTCTTTTTTGTTCCAATTGCGATTATGATTTTTATAGAGCAGTTGTTTTCATTGAGTACGATTTATCAGAATACAATTTTGCAGTTGGAAAATGCAGATTAAAAACAATCACTTTAAATCTGCGTGAAAAAAAAATTAAAGTATTTTGTCATTTCGACGAAGGAGAAATCACACTAGTAATTCCGCAAAGGAATGTCTTCAATCTTTGTCGATTCCCGCGTGTGATTTCTCCTTCGTCGAAATGACAATATTGTGTCTAAAAAACCTTAGAATCTCAGCATTTCAGTCCCGAAACCTCGGGATAGCAAATCTTTAAATCGTCTTTATCTCCATAATCTTCTGCTCAAAAGTATCTTTAAAATCAGATTTACTTTTAATTCTCGTCTTGTACGTGTAAATTGTAGCTACAGAAAGTTCTAGGAATTCTGCCATTTGATTACTGTCTTGAATTCCTAATCTGTACAAAGCAAAAATTCGTAATTCGGTATTTAGTAATTCACCTTTTTTGACAATACTTTTATGATCGTTTGGGAATAATTTATTGAAATCTGTGACAAAAGTTGGGAACAACTTCAAGAAAATTTCGTCAAATTGATGAAATAGATTTTCGCGTTCTTCCTTTACATTATAACGTTTCAAACTCGCAATAACTTCATCTGTTTTTTTGGTAATGATTTTATGTAGCGTACTTTTCTGAATATGATCAATTTTATTAATGAAAGCCGATGTAGCCTTAATAAAATACGTAATATATTCTTCTTTAATGGCATTGGCTTCGCTCAAACTCACATTCATTTCCTGCAATTTCAAATACGATTCTGCCATAATTTTTCGAGCTTTATTTTTCTCTTTTAATTGTTTGAAAATTATTCCGAGGAAAACAAAAATGATGACCGTTAAAATTGTAAGCAGAATAATGATTTTTTCCAGCTTGTCATTTTTATCTTTTACATTATTCAATTGGGCTTTTTCAATAATAGGAAGAATCGACGAAATCTCAATTTTTCGATGTCTCGCATTATAAAAAGTGGCGTCATCCATGGCAATGTTAATGTACTCGTTGGCTTTATCCAAATATCCCATTTTAAAGAGTTCGTTGGCTAAATTTCGAAGTGCTACAGTCTCTTTTGTTGCATTTTTGACATCGGCAATAGCGGCAAGTGCTAAATACTGAAGCGCTTTTTTGGTGTAACCGCGTTCCGAATAAATATAACCGAGACTGGAAGTCGCAATTCCGTAATAATCAGGAGGAAGATTATAGTTGTTGATCCAATAACTAAAAGCAAATTCTGCACCACGCCAATCTTGCTGTTTGAGACGTTTTAAACTTTCGGCAGCCCAATATTCATTGGTGTTGGTTCCAATTAATTCTAATGCCTTTTTCAAGAAATGATTTCCCTGCTGCACATAGTGAATATTAAATCGCTGATCCTTGTTGTAATCGGCTAAATCATAATATGCACGGGCTTTTATATTGTAATATTCGAATTTGTTTTTGAGGTCTAATTTGGTATCATCAATAACATTTAGGGTGTCAATTGCTTCTTTAAAAAGTCCCGAAGAAAGCAGTACAAAACCTTCTTTGATTCTGCTTTTTGATAAAAACTTTGGATCTTTTAGCACTTTAGCCTTCACTTTTGACTGCTCTAAATAGTAATATGCCGAATCATATTTAAAAGATTTGTATTCGTCAAAAAGAGCCAAATAACAATTATAAAGTTCTTCATTGTCTTGGTTGAGTGTAAACTTGGATATATTTTTTTTTAAAGCTTCAATTTTTCGATATTTCTGTTTTAGAAAAACGTCTTTTTTAAGAAGCACTTGATCTAATTCTTCTAAGTACGGATTTGTCTCTTTTGCAGCAAGAGAAAAAACTCCAATGAAGAAAAGCAGTATCAATATTCTTCGCATGATTTGGTTTGGTTTAAGATAAAGTGGGTTGATAGATAATAGTTTAGTCAATTTGTATTTAAAATTAAAAATAAGTTTGAAATTACGCCAAATCTAATTTTTAAAATCATGTAAATTGTTTAGTAACATCGCTTTAGAAGGTGGTATTTGGGATCAAAAGAAGCTGTAAATGTTAAAAACGGGTAATTTATTTGCAATTATACAATAAAAACTATTTATAAATATGTATGCTAAAAAAAATATACCAAATATTTTACATATTGTCATTTTAACCATTAAAAAACACCTCATTTTCATCTAAACAGCATCTTGATTTTTTACTTATACAAATATTTTTAAATATTTGATTATTAGTTATTTATAGTTAGGACAAAGCAAATAATATCTTGATTTTTATCAGATGTTTTTTTTAAGATTTATTTAACTTCTAGCTTCGCTCTATCCTTTTGAAGGGGTAACAAACTAACAAAAACCAAAAATTTATGAAATGTAAAAGTATTTATTGGTTAGCTCTATTGATGTATTTTTTTGCTATTGGATGCGATAATACAGAAGACGGAAGCTACGTAGATCCGATTACCATTTATGAGAAAGTAAATGGAAATTGGCAATTAGTAAATCTTAAAATGGTCGACGAAGTTGCTAAGGCAAATAAGATCGAACCAAATGAAGAAAACTTGAGCACTTATTTCAACTACGAAGATTTTAAAATCAATTTCAGCGTAGACGAAAACAACAAGCCAACAAGTTATGCGGTTACTGGAAATGTCCCGCCATTATTTGCTCCAAAGGGATTTTGGGCTCTTAGCTCAGATTTTCAGCCAACTAATTCTGGCGCAACAAAAATCTACTTGTACAGCGATGCACAGAAAACGCTAAAAACAGATGAACTGCGACTGATTTCAGTTCCAGGTAAAAACGATGAAATGCAGCTTCAATTGACGCATTCTTCAGACGGAGTAGATTTTGTGTCTTATGTTTTTAAATTAAATGCTATTAATTAAAAAGGAATATGAAAAAGTTTATATATACAATTTTACTTGCCTTGTTAATGGCTCCCAATTTTATTCAGGCACAAGAAAATGCTGGAGCTGTAGGCCCAATGTCATCTTTTCCTGTTGTGTACAAATACGATGAAAAAGTGACGTGGTATTTTGATATGTCGGCCTCTACATTTGCCGAAACAGAAGATTTATACCTTTGGATCTGGTCACCATCTGAACCAGATGCAGGAAATTTTGAACATTCTTCAGACTTTGCAAAACTAAAATATGAAGGAAATAAAATATGGAGTTTTACTTTGACCCCAACGGTTTATTTTTCTAAAACGCCTGCAGAAATTGCATCAAGTGCTGGATTTTGGTTTCGTTTGAAAAACAAAAACGGTTCAAAACAAAGTGATGTGGCAAATATGCCTTATACTGATTTTTCATCATTTTATACTGCAAATGAAGTAATTAGATCGTATCCTTCAAAACCTTTAATCGATAAACCAGTTAGTATATTATTCAATTCTAATTTGAAAGATGGTTTTGCAGGTGTAGAAAGTGTTCATTTTCATAGTGGATTAAACAATTGGTCTGTTTTGCAGGAATATCAAGCTTGGCTTCCAGAGGTTTCTGAAAAGACAAAATTGAAAGATTTAGGAAACGGTTTTTATCGAATGGATTTGATTCCGCAGCAATATTACAATCCGCCGGCGGGTTTTGTTATGGAAAATATAACTTTCCTAATGGTAGCAAAAGACTGGGCAACAAATTCTGGTGATCAAATTATTTACGCTGGAGAATTTATTGATCGAGCAAATGTCTTCTCACAATTTCAAAAG
>NZ_CAMLIX010000164.1 GCF_946479975.1 uncultured Flavobacterium sp. | reverse complement strand
GCAGGAATTTCAGTCAATAAATTTGTGGCTAAAATTGCCAGTGATTACAATAAACCAAACGGACAAAAAACCGTAAATCCAGATGAAGTAGAAGCTTTTCTGGAAGATCTGCCAATTCGAAAATTCTATGGAGTTGGAAAAGTTACGACAGAAAAAATGTATCAGCTTGGCATTTTTACGGGAACAGATTTAAAAAGCAAATCATTAGAATTTCTGGAAAAACACTTCGGGAAATCAGGCGCCTTTTATTATCATGTCGTTCGAGGCATTCACAACAGTGAAGTAAAATCATCCCGAATTACAAAATCTGTCGCAGCAGAACATACTTTTGATGTCAATCTTTCCTCTGAGATTTTTATGATCGAACAGTTGGAAAGAATCGCTGTTTCTTTAGAAAAACGACTCGAACGCCATAAGCTTTCGGGAAAAACGATCACATTAAAAATAAAATACAGCGACTTTACACAGCAGACTCGAAGTAAAACACTTCCTTATTTTATTTCGGATAAAAAACTGATTATGGAAAATATTAAGGAATTATTGTATCAGGAAAAAATGAAAGATTCTGTTCGATTACTTGGAATTTCGCTAAGTAACTTGAATAATGAAATTAAGAAAGCGGTCGTGGTTCAGTTAAAATTACATTTTGATCACACTTTCTCCAATAAAAATGAGACCTTTGATAGCTAATAGCGAGATTTTTGCTTTATCTTTGAATAAAGACTTATTGATCATTTAAACTATTTTTTACATGAAAAATAAAAGCTCTGATAATTTTTTTCAGCGAAATACAGTTCCAATATTATCTTGGGACTTTCATCATGAATATATAAATGAACTAAAAGCTTTAAGTGAAGATTTAGAAAAGGTCAACGAAATTTCGAATCAGTTTACTTGGGACGAAAAAAAACTAAATATTCGCGAAAGAATCAAAGAAGAAGTTGTCGTAATTACCGATTTAAATTTGAAAATAGTTTTTGCGTCAAGCGGCATAAAAAAAATGACGGGTTATAAACAGGAAGAAGTTCTAGGAAATACCCCGAGAATGTTTCAAGGCCCTGCAACTTCTAAGAAAGATTTAAAAGAAATTAGTGAGGCCGTAAAAAACAAGATTTCTTTTGAAAAAACGCTTGAAAACTATCGAAAAAACGGAAATACTTATAAATGCAAAATCGAAGGTTCGCCAATTTATAATTTAAATGGAGAAGTATCGCATTTTATAGCTTTTGAAAAGCAGGATTTAAGTGCTTAGTTTTTTTTGCCACGAAGGCGCTAAGTCACGAAGATATTTTTGAAAAGAAGAAAAAAAATAAGCCACCTTGAATTGAGGTGGCTTTTAATTATAAAAAACTTTGTGTCTTTGTGACTTTGTGGCAAAACCCTATAAATTAGCAAAGAAATCATTTCCTTTATCATCTGTAATGATAAATGCAGGGAAGTCTTTCACGGTGATTTTACGAACCGCTTCCATTCCTAATTCTTCAAAATCAACCACTTCAACTTTTAGAATGTTGTCTTGAGCTAGAATTGCCGCCGGACCTCCGATCGAACCCAGATAGAATCCGCCGTATTTGTTGCAGGCATCAGTTACTTGTTTCGTACGGTTTCCTTTCGCAAGCATAATCATGCTTCCGCCATTTTTCTGGAATTCATCTACATAAACATCCATACGACCCGCAGTAGTTGGTCCAAAACTTCCCGAAGCCATTCCGTCTGGCGTTTTTGCAGGACCAGCGTAATAAACAGGATGATTTTTGAAATATTCTGGCATTGGTTTTCCAGCGTCTAACATTTCTTTGATTTTTGCGTGAGCAATATCTCTCGCAACAATTACAGTTCCGTTTAGTTTTAAACGCGTTTTAACTGGATATTGAGATAATTTTGCTAAAATATCCGCCATTGGCTGATCTAAATCAATTTCTACAGGTGCTTCCAAATGTGGCGCTGTTTCTGGTAAAAACTGTTTTGGATTTACTTCTAACTGCTCAACGAAGATTCCGTCTTTCGTAATTTTTCCTTTGATATTTCTATCAGCAGAACAAGAAACGCCCAATCCAACTGGACAAGAAGCCGCGTGACGAGGCAAACGAATCACGCGAACATCATGTGTGAAATATTTTCCTCCAAACTGCGCTCCAATGGCACTTTCCTGGCAGATTTTCTGAACTCTTTCTTCCCATTCAAAATCACGGAAAGCCTGACCAGACATATTTCCTGAAGTCGGAAGATGGTCGTAATATCCTGCAGATGCTTTTTTAACAGCGCTTAAGTTCGCTTCCGCTGATGTTCCGCCAATTACCAAAGCAAGATGGTATGGAGGACAAGCAGAAGTTCCTAAATCTTTGATTTTCGTGCGAATGAATTCATCCAAAGATTTTTCATTCAACAACGATTTTGTCTGTTGGTATAAATACGTTTTGTTTGCAGATCCTCCACCTTTTGCCATGAACAAAAAGTCGTAAGAAGTTCCTTTTTTAGCGTAAATATCAATTTGCGCCGGAAGATTTGATCCTGAATTTTTTTCTTCAAACATCGAAATCGGAACAATCTGCGAATAACGTAAGTTTCTTTTTTGGTAGGTATTAAAAATCCCGCGGCTTAACCATTCTGCATCATCAACACCTGTAAAAATGCTTTCGCCTTTCTTTGCCATTACAATTGCCGTTCCAGTATCTTGACAGCTTGGCAGCTGACCTTCGGCAGCAACAGATGCATTTTGAAGCAAATTGTACGCAACGAAACGATCGTTATCTGTAGCTTCTGGATCGTCAAGGATTTTTCTAAGTTTTTGCAAATGACTCGTTCTCAGCATAAACGAAACATCGGTTAATGCTTCTTCTGCTAATAATTCTAAACCTTTTGGATCAACGGTTAAAACTTCTCGTTCTCCAAATTGTTCCACTTTTACAAAATCTGAGGTGATTTTGCGATACTGTGTATCATCCTTTAAGATCGGATAAGGATCTTGGTATATAAAATCAATCATTGCTTTGTTTTTTTTACAAATTTAGAAAGAATTTATTTTAGAAAGAGTTTGAATAAGGATGTTGTAAGAGTTTATTCTTGACTGTTAAATTGGTCAAAAGTCATCTTTTTTTGAAAGTACGGTTTGTCTTTTGCAGAAAGTAATTTCTTGCTCCATTGATTTCCTTTTAATTCAAAAGAAATGGAATCAGAGTGAGTTAAGATTCCCATGTCTTGATTATCATCTTCATCTGCGGGTACAAATGCAACAGTTTTGCAATAAAAGGATTTAGGATCTGAATTTTTTGACGGATTTACAATTTCTACCCAGCTTCCCCAACCGCTGTCAGACATTGTATTCCATTGGTGAACAAGCTGTAAGCTGTTGTTTTTTAAATGATATAAGTAATTATCGTGTGTGTAACCGCATGCAGGATATCCGACCGAAACATGTATAAAAGGCGAATTTTTAGAAGTTTCAGATGTTAATCCGTATGAAGCCATCCAGTCTGAACCTTTTTCAAAACCTTTAATAGTAATTTTTGATGATCCCGTTTTATTTTTATTCTGATAGAAATCCAATCGATATTTTACGGTTACAATGCTGTCTTTATCGGCTTGTTGTTCTACCAGATTGGCTAAAATATAATCTTTTGAAGATTCTTCTCCATTTACATAAATTCCGACAGTATCGGTTTTAATGATTTTTTCATCAGCCGAATCATCAATAGATTCCATTGCAATTTCCTGCACAACAGGTAAAGCTGCAATTTCTGAATCTGAGGTTTTTGTTTTCTGGCATCCGATCAAAAGCAGTACGAAGAAGAGGGGGGCAAGTTTCATAGTGGTTATATTAGATTTTCAAATATATATTTTTCATCGTAATTAACCTTAAATTTATTTAGAAAGTTTAAATATTCGTCATTAAAACTTTGCCTTTTGTGATGCTCCTCCTGATTGGAAATGTATTTATAAACCGCATCAATTTGAGATTGACTATAAGAAAAGGCACCGTAACCTTCTTGCCATTCGAATTTGTGCTTTGTCAATTTCTTTTCGTTGATATATCTTGATGATTTTCCTTTTACTGCTTTCATTAAGTCCGAAATTGAAATTGTTGGCTTAAGCGCTAAAAGACAATGAACATGATCTTCGAAACCATTTACAATTAAAGTTTTACAACCTGTTTCATTTATTAGATTCCCAATTATGCTGAATATTTCAGTTTTACATTGGTCTGTAATTAATGCCTCTCTATACTTAACTGCAAAAACGACTTGGATGTAAACCTGATGAAATGTATTTGACATTTTTATTTTTTTATCGATTAATATTAGATAAAAATACGAATTATCTTATAAAATAATTAATGGTTTGACTGGACTGAAGTCCAGCCCTACAATATAGTTGTTCCTATGGAACATTTTTTTCTGAATTGACATTCAGACGATCCAAAAAAAGATGGATTAAAATCAAGTTCCACAACATGATTGTTCCAAAGGAACACAAAAATGAGCCGACGGCTCAAACCATATTGTAGGGCTGGACTTCAGTCCAGTTTACTCATAAAATATTGTAGGGTCGGATTTTAATCCGGTCAATTGTAAAAAATTTGAATAATGTAGAGAGCCGTAGGCTCGGTCCATATTAAAAAAACACGTCGCGCCAAATACCACTGTTATAACTCAGATTAAAAAGAGCCATCGGCTCATAAAATATTGTAGAGCCGGATTTTAATCCGGTGAATTGTGAAAAATTCTAATAATGTGGAGAGCCTTCGGCTCGGTTCATATTAAAAAAACCAAGTCGCCACAAAAATTGCAGTAACAACACAAATCAAATCAACCAAAAGCATAGTGCCCAAAGCATATCTAGTATTTTTAATATTTACAGAACCAAAATATACTGCAATTACATAAAACGTACTTTCGGCACTGCATTGAAAAATACTACTCAATCTAGCCGTTAAAGAATCGGCACCAAAAGTGTTCATCGAATCAATTAAGAAACCTCTAGATCCCGCAGAACTAAACGGACGAAGCATAGCAACCGGCAGTGCATTTGTAATTTCTTTGCTTACACCTAAGTTTGAAAATACAAAACCAATTGCATCACTGATTATTTCGAATAAACCGCTATTTCTGAATAATGAAATCGCAACCAACATTCCTAAAACATAAGGAAAAATAGTAACTCCAGTTTTTACGCCGTTATTTGCTCCAACAACAAAAGTGTCGAAAACAGTAGTGTTGGCGTCTTTAAATTTTTGCTCATGTGTGAAAGAAAAAATCAAGGTAAAAGCAATAATCGCCAATAATATTAATCCAGAAAGATTAGACGTAAAATAGTTTTTCCCAATTAAATCCAGGTGATTTACATACATCAGCAAGCCAACAATAGCAGCGATTAAAACCATTAAACCAATCACAAGCGAAGCACTTTTAAAATTGATTTTTTGTTTGATTCCGACAATTAAGAAAGCTGCAATTGTTCCAATAAACGAAGTAATAATACACGGCAGCATTACATCGGCTGGATTACTCGCATTCGCAGCAGCGCGATAGCCAATAATCGAAGTTGCGATTAAAGTCAAACCCGAAGCGTGAAGACACATAAACATAATCTGTGCGTCGCTGGCTTTGTCTTTTTCGGGGTTTATTTCCTGTAAACTTTCCATGGCTTTAAGACCAAAAGGCGTTGCAGCCGAATCTAATCCTAAGAAATTGGCAGCAAAATTTAAGGTCATATAAGAAATCGAAGGGTGATTTTCAGGAATACTCGGAAACACTTTTACAAATACTGGACTTAAAGCTTTTGCCAATTTCCCTGAAGCTCCAGAAATAATAAGAAGTTCCATTAAACCGCAGAAGAAAGCTAAATAAGCAATAAGAGGCAGAATTAAATCGACCAAAGTACTTTTACAAGTCGGCAGTAAACCGTCTGATTTTTGAAGTCCGCTGTAAATTTTTACCGTTTTGTTTTTAAAAACGTAAGTCGTGTCTGCATTCAGCGTATCACGATTGATGATCATGCTTTGATCTGGCGCTTTTTTTATGCTGTCTTTGATGAATGCCGGAAGTTCTTCGATATATTTTTCGGAAACTAAAACCGGATCATCTTTTTTTCCATTTAAAACAGAATCAATGGTGTAAGTATTGGCAGTAAATAAACTGACTACAATAAAAAGAATCGAAGAAATAAATATTACTAACCAAAATCTGCTCAATACCATAATTACATTTTTTTGTAAATGTAATTATTTAGCGATAAAATGCATAAATATTTTGTTTGAAAGCAGAATTTGATGGTTTGTGATTTCGAAATAATGATAAATGGTATGAAAAATCGAATTTATTCAATAACAATTTTCGTTTCCAAATAATTTTCAAAAGCTTTAATTCCTTCAAACAAAACTTTCTTTTTTGAATTTTCGGTTTTATTAAAAAACTGGGTTTCAATTTTGACATGATCTTTTTTGATCGTTCTTTTCCAAATTCCAATCACTTTTCCGTTTTCGAGAATTATGGGTTTAAAAATGCCATTGTTTGTAAAAGCTTTCGATTGATGTTCCGGATTCATCGACGCATTTCGTGTTTTGTATGCAATTAAAATCTCATCAAAGGCGGGAAGAAAAAGTACGCTTTCGCAAAAGCCAATCTCTTCTTTATCATTTTTAATAAACCAATAAGTCTGATTTTCAATAGTAATAGAATTTAATTGCAACTCAATTGCATTTATGGTATTCTTGCAGATTGTCGCTGAAAATCCTGACCACCATGAAAAATCTGAAATGGTTGCAGGGCCATGACTTTCAAAATATCTCAGGGCGAGTTTTGCTAATGCTTCTTCTTTTGACAATTTGGTATTTGGTTTCGGAACTCTTTCTTCAAGCAAAGCATAAGTAATTTGTTTGCCTTTCATTCTTCCATTACAGACCAAACCATCAAATTCGGCATTCATCATAATCGCTGCGCTTAGGAAATCCTCTTTTGACGTTTTTTTGATATCAAGTTCCTGCATAATTTCATCTCGCGTCAAATGATTGTTTCCTGATAAAAGTTTTTCGATAGAAGAATTCACTTGATCTAACTTTTGTTCATCATAACCAAATTTTTTAGATGCAGCGACTGTAAAGCGTTTCACAATTGGACCAGAAATGTCAAGCATCCAATAAATATCATCTGGAGAAACAAAATGCCAAGTGGGACGAAGTATATGAGTTCTGATAATCTTTGCTTCATTTATAGCTTCTTCAATTTCTTTTTCTGAGGAATCGCAACGCGAGCCAATTGCCCATTTTGCCATCGCATAATCCTGCGCCTGCATGGCACCAAAATGCTTTACAACTCCTTGCGGCGAACAAGAACTGGTTTTAAAGAGTTTTTGAGCAACCAAACGATGATGTGAAATTTCGTCGTATGTCATTTTTTTAAACCATATAAGTTATATAAGTTCATTTAATAAGTGCAGCTAAAAAAGCTTAGCACCTTAGAATCTTAGTACCTTAAAATCTATACATGAATAATTTCATCATCAATCAATAAATCTTCTCTTCTTAAACGAAGGAAAACTTGAGCTACAGCGATTGTATCTTTCTCGCAATAGGTTACAATTCTGTCAATGTCTTTTTCGACATAAAAAACATGTGCAACCTGACTTCCATCAATATCGCCTTTTGGCGATGGGATACCGAGAATCTTGGTCAGTAGTTTTAAAGAAGTAAAATGTTTATAATCGCCGAATTTCCATAATTCTAAAGTATCTAAATGCGGAATTTCCCAAGGTTTTTTACCGAATAAATTCAATTTATCTGGAATCGGCATTTGATTGATAATCATTCTGCGAGCAATAAACGGAATATCAAATTCTTTTGAATTGTGCCCGCACATCAAGTGTTGCGGTTGATTAAAATGATTGTTGATCAGATTGGAAAAGTCTTTTAGGATTTTCTTTTCTTCGCCAAAAAAAGAAGTCACTCTAAAGTTTCGGATATCACCTTTAATGATAAAAAAGCCAACCGAAATACAAATAATTTTTCCGAATTCAGCCCAAATTCCAGCGCGGTCGTAAAATTCTTCAGCAGAAAAATCGTCTTTTCGCTGATATTGTGTTTTCGAATCCCAAAGCGACTGCATTTCCGCGTCAAGCGAATTGAAATTCTCTTCTTCAGGAACAGTTTCTATATCAAGAAAGAGAATGTTATTGAGGTTTATTTTTTCAATCATATTTTGCTGTGAGTTTTTGCCACGAATTCACGAATTATGCTAACTTTTCTTTGATATAAATGTACACAAATTTTGACTATCTTATTTTACGAAAACAAAAACAGATGAATTTTCTTATTTAAAAATTAAAACAAACTTTGTTGTGCAGAAGGAGATTCATGTTCCAAAAGCCATTTTTTACGAGATAATCCGCCGGCATATCCTGTTAGAGATCCATTTGTTCCAATAACGCGGTGACAAGGAACAACAATCCAAAGTGGATTTTTTCCATTTGCAGATGCCACAGCACGAATCGCTTTTATATCTCCCAATTTTTTGGTCTGATCCATGTAACTGACTGTTTTTCCGTACGGAATTTCCAATAATGCTTTCCAGACTTTCTGCTGAAATTCGGTGCCTCTTGGATTTAATTTAAGATCAAAATCGGTTCTTTTGCCTTCAAAATATTCATTTAACTGCAAAACGGCTTCTTTCAAAACTTCTGAAATTTCCTCAGAAACTTCGGTTGTACCAACATCAGAAACAGAAATTATAGCAATACCATTCTCATCGCCAACTATTTTGGTGATTCCTAAAGGCGAATTGATGAAAACGGTTTCCATAGTGGTTGGTTTAACTACAAAGTACGTGATTTTTTTGCACCATATAAGTTATATAAGTTCATTTAAATTAATTCTTTAAAACTTAAATTACTTATATGGTTTTAATAATTCTCAGTTCCAAATTTATAATCTAAAACACTTTCAATTTTTTCACTTGAAATAATCTTTTTGATATTGGTTTTTTCCGAACTGAACTTCGGTAAAGGCAAATTCATTTCGACTGCTTTTTGAGTATAATACACTTCCCTGGTTGGATGCAAGGGTCCAACGGCGTTGAAAACTTCATTCCATTTTGATTGATTTATGATTTCTTCAATAATTGCAATACAATCTTTTTGATGAATTAAATTTACCGACGCATCGGGATTTTCTAAATTTTCTTTTCCTGCCAAAAATTTTACAGGATGACGGTCTTCGCCGATTAAGCCGCCGAAACGGAGAATTGTAGTTTCGAAATTTGAGTTGTTTTGAAGTAGATTTTCTGCTAAAAGCAACTGTTTTCCGCTTTCGGTTTCAGGATGTGGAATTGTTTCTTCAGTTATAAAACCATCATCATCGCCATAAACAGAAGTTGAACTTACAAAAAGCACTTTTTTAACGGCAGATTTTTCTATAAAAGGAATCAGATTTTTGATTTTCTTTACGAATATCATTTCTTCGAGAGAAGTCGATAAATTTTGAACCGCTCTTAATTTTGGCGGAATATCTATAATTAGAATTTCGCTTTCCGCTAAAAAAGCAGAGATGTTTTCAGAAACACTTTCACTTTCAAATGTTTCTTCGACTTCGCTCAGGGCAAAAAGAAACGGATTTATTCCAGCATTTTCTAAAACAGAAAGTTTATCCTCAGAAGTTGTTGATCCTTTTACTGAATTTCCTTTTTCAATTAATGCTTTCGCTAAAGGAAGTCCGAGCCAGCCACAACCTAATATGCTTATTTGTTTCATTTTTTTATTTTGAGATGCAAAGCAACAAAGGTACAGAGTTACAAAGGTTTTTGAGCTATAAAGAAAAAGGCAGATTGTCAATCTGCCTTTATTTATTATTCTGGTTTTACAACCGGTTTTATACTGTCTTTTGGAATAGCCAAACTGTCTTTAACCACAACAGGTTCAATAGGTTTTATTGGTGCAGCATATCGTTTTATTTTCTGCTGAATAAGAATAGCATCATTTAAAACAAAAGGAGTTGGCATCATCCAGTTTTCTCTTGGTTTAACGCTTAATAACGAATTGGTCATCAAATCAAATGAACTTTCGATTAAATCCATATCAAAAATAGACGATTTGTTGATGTAGAATTCCATTTCAAGCGGTTCGTTTCCGACTACATAATAGCATAAAATTTTGCTGTCTTCTCTCTGTAAACGATTTCCTTTTTCTCCCGAAGTACTTACACCGTTTGCTTTAAAGTTGTAAAACGTCATTTTTGGGTTGGCATAAATGTCGTAGCGATTTACTTTTCTATTCGGTGTAATTTTGATTTTTAGATATCTGTTGTTCCCAATAACGCTGTCTCTCAAAAATTGAATTGATGGTTTCGGAACATCAACAACTGGAGCAATTGAGCTGAAAGTAAATGTTGAATTGTACTTACTTGCCAGCGGAAGCGAGTTTAAACCAACCGCTTTTTGATTTTTTTCGCCCAAGTATGATTTTGTCCACTCGTCTAGATTTTTGTCATAAGTAGTCCAAACGGCAGCATTATTATCCGCATTATAAACATATAACAAACTATTCGATTTTGCTTTTCCATGTTCATAACCTGAATTATATCCAGCGTAAATGAAAAATCCAATAGAAGTTAGAAAGAATACAACTGACCAAATTCCTTTTCTTGTAAAATCTCCAAATATTGGCAGTAACAATCCGAATAATAAAACAGTTAAAATGGCACTTCCAAACAAAATTTTAAGTCCTAAACCAATTGGGAACATCACAATAAATGGTGCAACGATTGCCAAAGCTGGAATGCTGAAAATTAAATTTACGCCTAAACTGTAATGTTGTGTGAAAACAAATATTCCGAACAAAAGAATTCCAAAATATACTGGAATAATCAAAAATCCTGCGCCCGTTAAACTGTTTGCTAAAAAGGCGTTGATGATAATCCAAAGAAGCAAAGGAGCCACAAAATGGTTCATTGTGATTTTAGTATCAGAAAAATGATGATAAAAAGCAAAACAAATGGCGATGCTTAAAGTGACAAAGGCGCCAATATAAGCGTGTCCGTTATAAGTGAAGCCATTTAAAAGATCAGAATATTGAGGATAAATTTCTAAAGTAAGTTTCCATCCTAAAAAGGTAACTAAACCTGCAACAATTGTCGCACCCAAAAGAGGCACAAATCCTCTGAATATTTCTCTAAAAGAGATGATTCTTTTTACTTTTCCGATGAAAATAAATATCGCCAATAATCCGAAAGCAATTAACGTCATTGGCATTACCCAGCTAAAAGGGTAATTGATAAAAGAAAATGGAGCACTGAAATAAACATTGTCTTCTGTAGATTCTGTTTTGTTTAAGTCAATGTTAGTTAAGTATTTTAATAAAGGCATCAAGTAAGTGCCTTGATGTGCGAGAGTAGTTTTGTTTAAATGTTGAACATCATCTTGCTGGGTGTGATAGTTGAAATGTCCATCGATAAAAGCGAAATTAAATCCTTGAATGTTTCCTTGTTCTCTAAAAACAGTTAAATCGGTATCGTTTGGAAGCATTTTGTAAATGCTGTACATCAAAGAATTAGATACTGGATAAGAAATTTTTGCATTCGAAAATTCCGTAACAAGTGCTTCATTTCCTTTTGTGGTTTCCATCAGCATGT
>NZ_CAMLIX010000163.1 GCF_946479975.1 uncultured Flavobacterium sp. | reverse complement strand
TATTTGCCAATAGAAACTTATTTAACCGCAAAGTTCGCAAAGGAAGCGCGAAGTTCGCAAAGTTTATTTTTCTTAAATTATTATATAGTGATTCTTTCATTTTTTATTTTTCTTTGTGTCCTTTGCGTAAATCTTAGCGCTCTTTGCGTTTAAATTTCTCCAATAATAAATACAAAATCGGTAAAACGATTAACGTTAATAAAGTAGCTGAGACTAAACCACCGATTACTACTGTCGCTAAAGGTTTCTGCACTTCTGCCCCGCCGCTTGTCGATAATGCCATTGGTAAAAATCCTAAAGAAGCTACTGCTGCGGTCATTAAAACCGGACGTAAACGAGTTTTGGTTCCGATGAGGATTCTCTGGAACGGATCTAAAATACCTTCTGATTTTAATTGGTTGAAATACGAAATCAGTACAATTCCGTTTAAGACTGCAATTCCGAATAAGGCTATAAAACCAATTCCGGCAGAAATACTAAACGGCATTCCTCTCAGCGAAAGCGCAAAAACGCCTCCAATTGCCGATAACGGAATCGCCGTAAAAATCAGTAAAGCTTGTTTGACACTTTTAAAAGTGAAATAAAGCAAAACTAAAATTAGTCCCAAAGCAATTGGCAATGCTACAGAAAGTCTTTTTGAGGCTTCAATTAAGTTTTCAAATTGTCCGCCATATGTTACATAATAACCCGCAGGAAGTTTAAAACTTTTATCCAATTTTGCCTGAATTTCTTCTACAACACTTTTAATATCTCTTCCGCGGACATTTAATCCAACGGTAATTCTTCGTTTTCCGTCTTCGCGGATGACCTGCACAGGACCTTGTTCATATTCGACAGAAGCAACTTGAGAAAGTGGCACTTGCTGTCCATTTGGAAGCGGAATAAACAAATTACTTACATCAGTAATATCGGCGCGGTTGTTTTCATCCATTCGCACTACAACATCAAATCTTTTGCTTTCGTCATAGATTTTACCCGCACTTTCTCCCGCAAACGAAGAACGAATGATCTGATTGATATCAGAAATATTCAATCCGTACAATGCAATCTTGTCATAATCGTATTTTACTGTAATCTGCGGTAAACCCGTTACTTTATCGGCTTTTAAATCACCAATTCCTTCAATTCCTTTTATTTTCGAAATCAATTCTGTGGCTTTGGCGTCTAGAATTTCCAGATCATCACCAAAAATCTTGATTGCAATATCAGATCGGCTTCCTGTCATTAATTCGTTAAAACGCATCTGGATGGGCTGAGAGATTTCGATATTCGCTCCTGGAATCACTTCCATTTCTTCTTTCATCGCATTTGCCAGTTCTTCCCAATTATGGTATTTTCCTTTCCATTCTTTTTTGTCTTTTAGGACAATAATCAAATCGCCGCTTTCAATCGGCATTGGATCGGTTGGAATTTCGCCGCTTCCAATTTTTGTAACTATGGTTTTAATTTCTGGGAATTTGGCTTTCAGAATCTGTTCGTATTTCGTCGTTGTTTCCACCATCTGCGTAAGCGAACTTCCTGTCATGATGGTCGCATTGATTGCCAAATCGCCTTCTTCAATTGTTGGAATAAATTCACCTCCCATATTTTGGAAAATGATAAACGCCAAAGCAAATAATCCAATCGCAATAGAAAGCACAACTTTTTTAAACTCTAATGCTTTTTTTAATAAAGGCGTATAACGATTTTCTAGCCAAGCGATCATGCGGTCACTAAAGTTTTCCTTATGTTCTGTTTTTTTTGAAAGAAACAAAGCACTCATCATTGGAATATAAGTTAGCGACAGAATAAACGCTCCGATAATTGCAAAACCAACCGTCATTGCCATTGGTTTGAACATTTTCCCTTCGGTTCCTATTAATGCTAAAATTGGCAGATAAACGATCAAAATAATAATTTCCCCAAAAGCAGCACTATTCCTAATTTTTGATGCCGAATTATAGACTTCATCGTCCATTTCTTCCTGTGTGAGCTCTTTTTTATTTTTGAATTTCTGCAGATGATGCATCGTGGCTTCGACAATAATAACGGCGCCGTCAACAATAATTCCGAAATCTATGGCACCAAGACTCATTAAGTTGCCGCTTACGCCAAAGGCATTCATCAAAATCACAGCAAATAACATCGCTAACGGAATTACAGAAGCTACGATTAATCCCGCGCGAAGATTTCCTAAGAATAAGATTAAAACAAAAATGACGATTAAAGCTCCTTCTAAAAGATTTTTGGCTACTGTTTTAATGGAATTTTCAACCAATTTTCCTCTATCGATAAAAGCTTCAGCAACAACTCCTTCGGGAAGACTTTTGTTAATCTGCTCCATTTTTTCGTGAACACGGTTTACAACAGCGCTGGAGTTTTCTCCTTTTAACATCAAAACCATTCCAGAAACAATTTCTCCTTTTCCGTCTTTGGTAGATGCGCCGTAACGCAATGCTACACCTTCGCGAACCTGCGCCACATTTCGAACCAAAACAGGCGAACCGTTACGGTTTTTTACAACCACGTTTTCAAGGTCTCTTACGCCTTTTGCCATTCCGACACCGCGAATAAAATACGTATATTGATCTTTTTCGATATAAGCTCCACCCGTATTTTGATTGTTTTTTTCT
The DNA here is from genome assembly GCF_946479975.1 of uncultured Flavobacterium sp. The sequence goes on along the minus strand of NZ_CAMLIX010000163.1, from coordinate 9,039 downwards.
AAAGCGTCAAAAATTTCAGTAATAGTCACGCCTAAACTGTTCAGCATATTTGGGTTTACTGCAATTTCGTATTGTTTTAGTTTTCCGCCCCAAGTACTTACATCAGCGACACCTTTAATTCCTTGCAACTGCGGAATAATGATCCAATCTTGAATGGTTCGAAGTTCTACTGCGCTGTATTTGTTTTCGTAGCCTTTTTTGGCATAAACATCATATTGGTAAATTTCTCCTAAACCTGTAGAAATTGGCGCTAATTCTGGAGCATCTACGTAATCTGGAATGTTTTCTTCGGCTTGTTTTAAACGTTGAAAAATCTGTTCGCGAGCCCAGTAAATATCAACATCGTCCTCAAAAACAACGGTAACAACTGATAAACCGAAACGAGAAATACTGCGGAGTTCAATAATATTTGGAACTGTTTTTACCGCGCGCTCCAGCGGATAGGTAATTAATTGCTCTACTTCCTGACTTGCCAATGTTGGCGCAGTAGTAATAATCTGAACCTGATTATTAGTCACATCTGGAAGGGCATCTAACGGTAATTTTTTAAGCGAATAACTTCCCCAAGCAATAAGTATGAGGGTAAATAATAGTATAACGAATTTGTTTCGGATACTAAATTGTATGATTTTATCTAACATTTGAATCTATAATGACGTGAGAAATTAGACAATTACTTGTCTGTAAACGTGTGGAAAGTCCACAACTCTCTCGCCCACTTCCAAATTTTATTGGATGGGCTATAATCATTATACTATTTGAGGCGGCTGCCAAATACTTCCGTGGAAATCGGAAATAAAAACAGAATTGTAACTCGGTAAAGGAATTGAAATTTGAGTGTAGGTTTTAGGAAATTCAAAACTTACAGCAGATTGGTAACTTAAAATTTGTACACCGCAGCAGTTGCAGGCACAAAATGGAGAACATAAATCATTTTCTTTATCATGAGAATGATTATCCTCAGCTGAAAACTGGGCTGTTTTATGCATAGCACTATTCACTTCCATATCTGCACAAGGCATATTTGAAAGTGCCATCAAATAAATTGACATTATAATTGCTATCCATTTCATAATGTAAAAATAATAATTTATTGTTTTGCTTTCTAAAAAAAATATAACATATTGATTTTTAGAGATATTTCTTAATTTTCACATCAAACAAAAGAAAATTTAGTTAACTTTAACACTAATTAACAGCATTTTACTTCAAAATCCCCGCCTTAGCAACAAACTACAAGCCTTATTTTAAGAATTCACAAGTCCTATTTTATTTTACGCAGTTTTATTAATTATAAACAACTTAATAAATGAATTGTATTAAACTAATCCCAGCCTTTTTCTTATTATACAGCGTTTCTTTTTTTGGTCAGGTTTACACCGACAAAATCGTAGGAGAAAAAAATCAGCAATTAAAAGACAGTTTAAAAGTCGTAGAATATCCTTATGCATTGCCCATTTGGGGGCAGAAAGTGGCTCAAAAAGGGTATAAACTTCCTTATTCTGCAGGACTTTCAATAAATTATTTCTGGCAGGATTCAGAAATTTTAATCAATGCTCTTCAAGTTGGTTTCAACCATGGTCCAATGTACAATCTGGACGAAATTGTACGTTTTGACAAGTCATCTGTAGAGGCCGGGGCGCTGACTATTCGTCCTGATATTTGGTTACTTCCATTTCTAAATGTTTATGGTGTATTTGGAAAATCAAATCCTTCAACCAAAATTAATGCTGGAATCTGGATTCCTGATGCTAATAATAATTGGACTCAAGTTGCCAGTTTTAATACCAAAGCTAATTTTAATGCCACTACCTTCGGATTTGGTCTTACCCCCACTATTGGCGTGGGCGGCGGGTGGCTTGCCTTGGATATGAATATGTCTTGGACTGATATTAGTTCACTTGACAAACCTGCATTTTCATATGTTTTTGGACCACGATTAGGAAAAACATTTAAGCCTTTTAGAGATAAAAATCAAAATATTGCTTTTTGGGCGGGTGGCTTTCGCGTTCATGTTTCTGGCGATACCAGAGGTGATCTGCCTTTATCGAATTTTATCGATCTATCGAATGCTCAAGAAAAAGTCGACAATGGTTTGGCGAAAGTGAACGAAAATCAAGCGCAGGTCGACAGTTGGTGGAACGGCCTTACGCCTGCTGAACAAAAAAATCCTTCGAATGTTGTCAAACATAATACCGCCAACCGAGCTTTAGAAAGTGCAGGAAACATTCTGGGGACATTGGACGGCGCTCTTAGTACAGCAGGATCTTCGTCTGTGCAATATTCTCTTCACAAAAAACCGAAAGATATGTGGAACTTTATTGTAGGATCGCAATACCAATTGAACCCGCACATGATGTTTAGGGTTGAAGCTGGTTTTCTTGGAAGCCGAACACAAATTTTAGGAGGTGTTCAATATCGATTTGGATTATAAAACCAATTTTATGAAAAAAGGTTTCCTTATACTTTTCGCACTCTTGTGTATGAATCAGGCGAAATCTCAAGTGCTGATTTCTTTGCTTTTTGGAGATAAACTCAATTCGCCTTACTTAGAATTTGGTCTTGAAGGCGGCATCAATCTTTCGGAAATATCTAATCTTGAAAGTTCTGGAATGAATCCGGGTTTTAATCTTGGTTTCTATTTTGATTTTCGTTCCAAGAAAAATCCCGCTTGGATGATCAACACCGGCGTAATTGTAAAATCGCCAATGGGCGCGCGTCATATTCCAGTTTATTCACTTGACGATGTAAACTTGGACAATAGTTTTGAAGGCGGTACCGTAAATCGGGAAATACGATATTTTAATGTTCCGATTCTAATTAAATACCAATTTAAAAATAGAATTTATCTTAAAGCGGGACCACAACTTGGACTTCTGGCTTCGGCTTTTGATGAATTTTCGAATGAAATAAACAAGGACGATCTTACGTATAAGAAAAAAATAAAAGATCAGATTCGGGTTATCGACGCTGGAATTGCTCTTGGAACTGGTTATCACATGAATGTCGGCAACGGCTTAAATGTTACGATTCAATATTATTACGGACTGGTTCCTGTAATGAAAGGTGACGGACCAAATGTGTACAACAGATCTTTGTATTTGACTGCCGGAATTCCGATTGGAAAAGGTAAAGCTGCGAAAAAACAGGCGGAAAAAGATGCCGAAACGAATAAAGCGATTAGTCCAGAAAATCAGAATTAAAACTTATTTATTTGTTTTATAAATTCGAGTATTTCTTCGGTCTTTAAAATATAATCTGGCGATGCGTGTAAAATTGCATTGTTGGGCATATATGACATTTCTGCAGAAATAGGATTCTGTGCTACGGTTATTCCTCCAGCTTGTTTGATTGCTTTCATTCCTATTGTTCCATCAGAATTTGAGCCAGACAATAAAATTCCGATTAAATGGGGACCGTAAATTTCGGCTGCCGATTCAAAAGAAACATCAATGCTTGGTCTGCTGTAATTTATTTTTTCTGAAGTGTCTAAGGAAAGGGTTCCTTCTTTTTCAAACAACAAATGATAATTAGAAGGCGCAATATAAATAAAGCCCGTTTTTAGTGCTACTTTATCTTCTACGATTTTTAATTTTACTTGAGATTTTAAAGCAATTAAATCTTCTAAGGTCTGCTCGTCAGAACTTTTTCTGTGAACTACAATAACAACAGCAAAAGAAATGGGAATTTCTACAAATGGCAGAATATTCAGCAATGCCTGTAAACTTCCTGCTGAACCGCCTATTATAACTACTTTACAATTATTTATTATTTTATTTTTCTCCATATTTTCTCTTTGTCAAACTGTTTGTATTTAGTTGGAGAGATCGAATATTTGATTGTTTCTTTTGTTCCAAGTGCCAGAAAACCAAGTATAGCAAGACTGTCATCAAAAAGACTTATAACTCTTTTCTGCAGATTATTATCAAAATAAATTAAAACGTTACGACACAAAATAAGATCAAACTCATTAAAAGACGTATCTGAAACCAAATTATGCTGTGAGAAAACCATTTTTTCTGAAAGGTTCTCATTGAATTTTGCAAAGCCGTAATTGGCAATGTAATAATCAGAGAAATCTGCCTGTCCGCCAGAATCGCGGTAGTTATCGGCGTAATCTTTTATCATTCTAAGCGGAAAAATACCACTTTTTGCTGTTTCTAAAACCGACGCATTTATATCTGTGGCGTACAAAATAGATTTGTGCAGTAAACCTAATTCTTTCAGCATAATTGCCATAGAATAGACTTCTTCGCCAGTAGAGCATCCTGCGTGCCATACTCGTATAAATGGTTTTGTTCCTAATAAAGGCAGAATTTCTTTTCGAAGTGTCAGGTAAAAAGAGGGATCGCGAAACATTTCTGTTACATTCACCGTTATTTCATCAATCATTCTTTTGCAATACTCCTCGTCTGTGCGGACTTTTGACAAAAACTCGTGAAAATGCTTAAATCCATCCAAATAATAAACTCGGCTTACACGTCTTTTCAGCGAGGCTCTGGAGTAACTTCCAAAATCAAAACCATAATATTCGTAAACTTCATTTATAAGAGTTTCTAATTCAATATCTTCAATCATAATTCATTTAAATTTCACCCAAGATTTGAAGTAATTTATCAACATCTACGGGTTTTGAGATGTATGCATCTGCCCCAGCCTCTAAACATTTTTCTCTATCTCCAGGCATTGCCTGCGCTGTTACAGCTACAACAAAGGTTTTTTCTTGTAACGGAATGGCTTTTAGAAGCGGAATCGCTTCGTAACCATCCATTTCCGGCATCATCATATCCATTAAAACAGCATCAATTTCACTGTCTTTTGCTAATATTTTTAAAGCTTCTTCGGCACTTAAACACGACAAACACTCAAAAGATCTTGCTTTTAAAGTATTCACTAAAGCAAAAATATTTCTAGAGTCATCGTCAACAATCAATACTCGTTTTTTTCCCATTTACAGCGCTTTAAATATTAGATTTTATCGTATAACCAAACTCGAAGCAACGACAGCAGCTGATCAACATCTACAGGTTTTGTAATGTAATCTGAAGCTCCTGCTTTAATGCATTTCTCTCTGTCACCCGTCATGGCTTTGGCCGTTACGGCGATAACTGCTAAGTTAAGGAATTTAGGGTTACTTCTAATTTTTTCAGCCGTTTCGTAGCCGTCCATATTTGGCATCATCATATCTAATAATACAACATCTGTATCTGGATTCTCATCTAAAATTTTAATGGCTTCTTTTCCGTCAAATGCTGTGATCACATTCATTTTAAACGCTTCTAAACCCTTAGAAAGTGAATAGATATTACGAACATCATCATCAACAATTAATACTTTTTTCTCAAACAAAATATTGTTTAACGAATTCAGTTTCTTAGGACTTTCATTTTTACTGTTTCCTTCTTTCTTTTCTTCAACCAAGTGAAGGAAAAGCGAAACCTCATCTAGCATTCTTTGGTAAGAATGTGCCGTTTTTACAATAATAGAATCGGCATATTTTCTAATTTTTAATTCTTCTTTGATCGACAAACTTTTTCCTGTAAAAACAATTACCGGAAGATTTTCTAATCCTGGACTTTTTTTAACTCCGTCTAAGATTTCATACGCCTGTTTGTCTGGAATTCCCATATCTAGAATCACGCAATCCACTTCTTCTTTTCCTAAAGCCGATAAACCTGCTGAAACTTCACTTTTTATTTCTGAATTGATATTGTAAGTTTCTAAGAAATAAGAAAGTGCTTTTGCATGTTTCGGATTGTCTTCGATAATTAAAACCTTTTGAGATTCTTTATTAATGATGTGTTCGATACGTGTAAAAACTTCTGGAATTTTGTCAAAAGCAACTGGTTTATCTAGGAAATCTACAGCTCCTTTTAACAAACTTTCTTGTTTCAATTTATGCGAAGACATAATATGAACCGAAATATGTTTGGTATGAGAATGATTTTTTAATTCTTCTAATACTTCCCAGCCACTTTTAATTGGAAGTTCAATATCCAACAGAATTCCGACTGGTTTATAGATTAAAGCAAAGTTTAAAGCATAATCTCCTCGTACCGCTACAACTCCTTTGTACCCTTTTTTCTGAGTAAAAGCCAAAAGTGATTTGGCGAAATTGATATCATCTTCAACAATCAAAATAACTTTATCGCCTTCTTCAATAGCGTCACGGTCGTCTTCAATTTCTGCTGGAATAACCTCGCTGATGTATCTTGGTTTTTCCTCTTCTGCTTCAAATTCTTCTTCGATTACTTCTGCTTCTGGGATTTTATTGACAGAAACTTTGTTCATTGTAAATCCTAAAACAGGAAGACATAAAGTAAATGAACTTCCTTCGTTTACTTTACTGTGCAGGACGATTTCTCCTCTTAATAATTTGGCAAGTTCACGGCTTATTGATAATCCTAAACCTGTTCCTCCGTATTTACGTTTCGTAGATCCGTCGGCTTGTTGGAAAGCTTCAAAAATTAAAGGCTGTTTGTCTAACGGAATTCCGATTCCGGTATCTTTTACAATAAAACAGATTATTTTACTATCGTCTGTACTTACTTTAATTTCAAGCGAAACAGTTCCTTTTTCTGTAAATTTAATCGCGTTCGAAATCAAGTTTTTTAGAATCTGCTCCAAACGCATTTTATCTGTTTTAATGACAATTGGCGCGTCTTTGGTAATAATTTCGAAGTTAATTCCTTTTTCTTTCGCAACCAGATAAAATAAGTTATGAAGATTGTCTGTAATTTCTTTGGTCGAAACATCTAAGAATTCCAGATCCATTTTACCGGCTTCGATCTTAGATAAATCTAGAATTTCGTCAATTAATCCTAACAAACTGTTTCCTGAACTCTGAATTACTTTTGCAAATTCAATTTCTTCATTGTCCATCGTTTTGTTATTGTTTTCAGATAACAAACGGCTCAATAATAAAATAGAATTCAGCGGTGTTCTTAATTCGTGCGACATATTTGCCAAAAACTCTGATTTGTAGCGTGTTGTTAATTCCAGCGCTTCAGATTTCTTTTGTATTTCGGTATTTTTTTCTTCCAATAAAACACTTCTCTCAGAAAGTTCTTCGTTTGTCTGCTCTAATTCTTCCTGCTGTACGCGAAGTTCTTCTTCAGAAGCTTGTAATTTTTCGGTCTGCGCTTCCAATTCTGCATTGATTGCTTCCAATTCGCTGTGCTGAATTTGAAGTTCTTCAGACTGTGATTTGGTTTCTTCCAAGAGTTCCATAACTCTTTTACGGTTTTGCGTTGCTTTTAAGGCAATTCCTATATTATTGGAAACCATATTTAAGAATTCCAAATGTAATTCTGAAAATCCATAAATGCTTGCCAATTCTACTGCACCTTCCACTTTGAAATCCATCAGCGGAAGTGCAACAACATGAGTGGGTTTAATTTCTCCTAAAGCATAATTGATATGAATATCATCTGGAGATAATGTTTTTAATTCCAGCATTTTTCCAGAAACAATTGCCTGTCCAATTAATCCTTCTCCTTTTTTTATTCTTTCGCGATTTTTACTCGGAATGTAGCTGTAGCCACCAGAAATTGTTATTTCTTCGCCATCTATCACATATAAAACTCCTGCGCTGCTGTTTGTATATTGACATAAAAATTCGATAACATCTTTTGATAATTTCTGAATCGTTTTTTCGCCCAGCATTTTATCATTTAAAGATGCAACCCCAGACTGCAGCCATTCTTTTTGAGACAATAAATCGAAAGAAGTTTTTAGAGAATCTTTCATGTCATGAATAGAAGCTCCAAGAGCTCCTAAAGTATCTGATTTTTTGTCGTCTATATTTACATCATAATTTCCTTTTGAAATCTGGGTAGCAATTCCACTAATTACTTCTAATCTTTCTGCCGTTTCTTTGTCTTTTCGCTGCAACTCTTTCTGAAGCATCGATCTTTCTTTGAAATCTTTCAGAATTCTAGCCATGAAAACAATAGAAATAAGGAAAGCGATAAAAAAGGCAATTACAATTAAAGCCAGACTATATTTACCGTATCGTTCTGAACTAGCGTTACGTTCTGCTAAAAGTTTCTGTTCTTTACTTTCGATTCTTTTGATGATCGCTTTCATTTCGTTCATCATGTTTCTTCCTTCATTCAAATCGAAAATCAGCGTTTCTTTGCTTAAACGTTTTTTTACAATTTGATTGTTCAGGTATTTAAAGAAACCAGAGCGTTTATCTCGCAGATCATCTAGTAATTTTCTTTGCGAAGGGTTGTCAGCTGTAAGTTCATCCAACTTGTCAAAATAGCCATTTGATTTGTTTTCCGACTCATTAAATCGATTTACAAATTGTTCGTCGCCCGTAAGCAGGTAACCGCGCATGCTGGTTTGGGCTTCTGTAATGATAGAAGAACCTTCGTTAAGATTGTAAATTACGTCTTGAGTATGGTTGACCCAAAAATTACTGCTAAGCAAACTTTGGATACTAATAAATGAAGCAACTGAACTCACTGTGAGTACAAGAAGTGAAACAAGTGAACTTATTAATAAATTTCTTTTAAAATTGCTGTCCATAAAGATTCTATACTATTGTTTATTGGTTAGTGGCAGTACAATGATAAAACTTGCACCTTCTCCTTGTTTACTTTTGGCGGTAATTAATCCGTTATGTTTTTCGATGATTTTCTTGGCGATTGCCAGTCCGATTCCGGTTCCTTCGTAGGTTTGACGGTCGTTTAAACTCTGAAAAATGATGAAAATTCTATCGAGATAAATTTCATCAAAACCAATTCCGTTATCTTTTACAGTAATTCTGCAGAAGTGTCCTTCTGGTGATGTCGGACTATCAAAGTCTTTTTCTACAATAATTTCCGAAGTAACTTCTATTACTGGTTTTTGTTCGCTTCCTGAGAATTTCAGTGCATTTCCGATCAAATTCTGAAACACCTGACGCATCTGACTCGGAATACTATCTACAGTTGGAAGTTCGTTTGTTTTGATTTCGGCATTTTTGTTTTCGATCAAGTAATCAAAATCAGATAAAACTTCTTGTAAAACTTCATTTAAATCTGTTTTTTC
>NZ_CAMLIX010000162.1 GCF_946479975.1 uncultured Flavobacterium sp. | reverse complement strand
CTTGGGCAGAGGTAGGTCAAGCCGGAAATTATTATACAAATTATTATTCAGTCCCTACTTATGGAGGCGGCTTCTGGGGAACAGCTCCTATAAGCTATCCTACAGGTGGAGTAAATTCATATATTCCAAATAATGTGATGTATGATCCAAATTTGAAACCTCAAAATACAAGATCTTATGAATTAGGTGGAGAAGTTCGATTATTTAATGATCGTGTTAGTATAGACTATACCTACGCTAGACAAAATGTAATAGATCAAATTTTCTCAGTTCCATTAGCGGGTTCAACAGGAGCTTCTTCGCTAGTAATGAACGGTGGAAAAATCCATACTAACAGCCATGAGTTAATTGTAAGTGTTACTCCTGTTAGAACTACAGATTTCGAATGGACTATATCAGCAAATTATACACAAATAGACAATTTTGTAGATGAATTAAAAGATGGTGTACCAAATATTTTCCTAGGCGGATTTGTAACCCCACAAATTAGAGCAAGTATAGGAGAACGTTTTCCTGTTATTTATGGAACTGCTTTTGCAAGGGATGATAAAGGAAATATCTTAGTTGATAATAATGGATTAGCAATAGCTGGAGAAACTAAGTCACTTGGTGAAGTAGCTCCAAAATTCAATTTAGGAGGAACAACTTCTTTTAAATATAAAAGACTAACTCTTGCAGCAACTTTTGATTGGAAAAATGGAGGAAAAATGTATAGCGGAACAAACTCGCTTTTAGATACATACGGATTAAGTGCTAAAACTGGAAACCGTGATGAATTAATAGTACAGAAAGGTGTTACAGCGACTGGAGAAGTAAATACAAAACCAGCAACAAAAGAAGCTACTTACACAGTTTATTCTAATATTGCAGAAACTGCAATATATGATGCTTCTTTCGTAAAGTTAAGAGAGCTGTCTTTAGGATATACACTTCCAAAATTTTCTGCTGGATTTGATATACGCCTTTCAGCATTCGCAAGAAACGTTTTATTATGGGCTAAAATGCCAAATTTAGACCCAGAATCAACGCAAGGAAACAATAATATGGCAGGAGGTTTTGAAAGATTATCTATTCCGCAAACAACTAGTGTTGGTATGGGTATGAATCTAACAATCAATTAATAAATTCAAAAAATCATGAAAAAATATAAAGTCATATTTCTTTTAATGATCGCGTCAATTTCATTAAATTCTTGTTCTGAGGATAAAATGGACGATATCAATAAAAATGTAAACAATCCAACAGATGTGCCAACTCGTTTTGCTATTACTGACGCGATGACAAGTACGGCATTTAATAATACAGGTTCAGATTTATCTTTCTACACAGGCATTTATGTAGAATTAAATGCAGGTGCTGCTCCTGGTCAAATGTACAATGCTGAAACAAGAAATGGGGAACCGACAAGTCAGACTACTTACAACAATTCTTGGAATAACCAATATCAAACAATGTACAACTTAAAACTTATAATTGAGAAATGTACAACTGGAGCCGAAAAAGGCAATTATACTACATTAGGAATTGCGCAAATCTTGTATGCTTACAATTTGGCTTTACTGACAGACATGTATGGAGATGTTCCATTCACAGAGGCTTTTCAACCTGGTGTTATCTTCCAGCCTAAATTAGACCGTCAGGAAGATCTGTACAAAATTATTTTTGCGACTTTGGAAGATGCAATTGTTAATTTAGGGAAAACATCAACTTATCCAGTTTTAGGAAATCAGGATTTAATATATCAAGGAAATAAAGACAAATGGATAAAAGCAGCAAATGGTTTATTGGCTCGTTATACGTTGCATCTTTCGTTTAAAAATCCTGACTATGCAAAGGTTTTGACTTATGTAAGTAAATCGTTTACAAGCAAAAGTGAAGAATTTAAATTGAAAAATGATGGTGTTCCAAATCCTTTTTATCAATTAGATAATTCCAGAGGATATTTATTTGCAAGTAAAAGTTTATTTGACAAGTTAAATGACAGGGCAAATGATCCCCGCGCTACAGGATATTTTCAAAAAATTCAAAAATCAACTGGTGCTCCTTTAACTTACGAGTTTTTTATAAATGGCGTAAGTCCACAAGGTCAAAATTATTCATATTCAGCATTAATAAATAAAAGTAATCCAATATTTATGTTAAGCTACCATGAACTATTGTTCATCAAGTCAGAAGCAGAAGCAAGAAATTCTGAAGCTGTTACAAGTACAGCTAGTTTAACTGCTGCAGTAACTGCTGCATTTAACAAAGATGAGGCAGTTAATTTTTCAAGCACAAATGCGACAAATTATGTTGCAGGATTGAATATTACAACTAATGCTGGTTTATTAAAAGAAATTGCTGTACAAAAATATTTTTCATTCTACGAAAACGAATGTGTTGAGGCGTATAATGATTACAGAAGATTATTGGCTATGTACGGTTCAGCAGCAGCGCATCCAATTCAATTGGCGAACCCTCTTAATACTGATAAATTTCCTCTTAGATTAACTTATGGAAATTCTGATGTGTCTACAAATAATAATGTGAAAACAGCATTTGGGGATGGAACATATGTCTACACGCAAAATGTTTGGTGGGCAGGTGGAACTAGATAATAATATATTTTTTAATAAATAAAAAAAGCCGGAAGTCTAAAAACTTCCGGCTTTTTTGCAACAACTAATTCTAATTATTTAACAAATTTGTCAATGATTTTATCTGTTTCTGCTTTGGCAGTATCTGGTTTTAAATCAAACAATAGAGAATAAAGTGCTTTTCTTTCTACTTTAGCTTCTAAGTTTAAATCTTTATGTCTGTCAAAAAGAGTCTGCCATTTATCACGAACATTTTTCCAAAGTACATTGTTTGCTACCCACCATTTTTGACCAGCAATGCATTTTACATCTGGAACTTTGGTGTAAACGTCAAATCCTTTTTCTTGTGCTAAGAGAACATCTTTTCCAGCATCGTCACGAACTAATTTGTCATTATCCTGTTCATGATTCCATCCAGTAGCAGTAATTTCGTGAATGTTTCTTCTTTTTAGAACATTATAATCGTTACGTTTAGTTTGCTCTCTTCTAGGAAGTGGCGCATCGGCTACGTTTGCCCAGTAATCTTTTCCATCGACATGTACCCAAGTTGAAGATCCTTCATATCTAGGACTGTCATCTACTTGATATACTTTTTGAGTCCATTGCCCTTTAACGGCTTTTTTGTCTAATTTTTTGTATTTCCAAGAATTTCCTTTATCAAAAGAATATAAGTCTGTGTTTTCGTAAAGCCAGTCTTGTCTCCAGTGTTTAATAATCATATCATCACTTACAATTAGTAAATGCTGCATTACGATTTTGTTTGGAGTGTCTTCTAATAACTCTACCCATTCTAAAGCCGATTCATGTTTTGTCTCCGATGGTTTATAAGTAAGTGAATCTTTTGGGTATGAGAATGTTTCGGTAAAATTAAACTTCACTTCATAACAACCACACATCGATTTAATTGACTTAATATCTTGTTGTTTTTTGTCCTGACTAAAACCAAGACTGCATGTTAAGGCCACAGCGGCTGACATTAAAAGACTTTTCGAAATCATAACTTATGTTTTGTTTTAAATTTTTGGCAAATATATAAATTTTATTTAGAATAGTTAAAAATAGTTATATATTTGCATGGATTATTAAGACTGAATAAAAATAATGAAAATTAAAATTACTCTTTTTGCAACTGTATTTTTTTGTCAAATAGCTGTTTCTCAGGAAATTGAAAAAGACAGTGTAAAAACAAATGAATTATCCGAAGTTAAGGTTACCACTGCAACTAGAACAGAAAGAGTGCTTTCGTCATTGCCTTTACCAATGACAATTATTACATCTGAAGCTATTATGAAGTCTGGCGTAACAAGATTAAATGAAATTCTAAATGAACAGACGGGAATTATTTTAATTCCTGATGAAAGTGGTTTTGAAGGAATTCAAATGCAAGGATTGGATGCCGCCTATACCATGATTTTAATCGATGGAGTGCCGCTCGTAGGAAGAAGTGCTGGCGTTTTGGATTTATCAAGGGTCTCGGTTGGAAATATAGAAAGAATAGAAATTGTAAAAGGAGCCTCTTCTGCTTTATACGGGTCTGAAGCTATGGGAGGAGTAATAAATGTAATTACAAAAAGACCTAAAAAAGATACGTTTTCTGGAAGTGTTTCATATCGGTACGCGACATTTAATACCAGTGATGCTAATACTAATTTGCTTTGGAAAAAGAAGAAATTTTCGGCTAATCTTTTTGCAAATTATTATTATACGGATGGCTATGATTTGGATAAAAGCACTCCCTTAAAAAATGTAGAGTCATTTAACAACTTTACTATTCAGCCTAAATTGTACTATGATTTTTCTGATAACTTAAAATTAACTGTGAGTAATCGTTTTTATGATATGAAAATGGATAATAAAACGATAGTAAATTCTGAGAATTACCAGGGTGATGCGAAAGAAAGAGAATGGAATTCTCAAGTTAAATTAGAACATAAATGGAATGATAAATTCTATTCAGAATATGAATTATATGCTACCAATTATAAAAATGATTCTTTTTTAAATGACCAAAACAATGCTCGTTATGAAGACTCCTATTACAATCAATGGCTTCTTCGTCCAGAAATCAGAACGACGCTTTCTCTTAAAAAAGATAAAATAACAGGAGGTATTGGAATGAATTACGAGACTTTAGATCGAACTTATTTTGATAATAATGTAAAGTTTAATTCGCAATACATTTTTTTACAATATGATAGTAATCCAACAGATAAATTAAATATTCTCGCTGGCTTTAGATATGATAATCATAGTGAATATGCATCGCAATTTAGTCCCAAACTGGCTGTGAACTATAAAATAAAAGAAAACTTTTCTTTAAAATCTTCTATAGGTTATGGATATAAAGCCCCAGATTTTCGTCAATTGTATTTCGATTTTACAAACCCATCTATAGGTTATTCTGTCTTAGGATATAATGTAGCTGAAGCGCGTTTGAATCAGCTTGATGAGCAAGGACAGCTTTTGTCAAGAGTAGAAGGAGTTAATTTTAATAAACCATTAGAAGCTGAAAGTTCTATAAATTTTAATATCGGAACTTTTTACAAAAAAAATAAATTAAGATTAGATGTAAATGCCTTTTACAATTCTATTCGCAACTTAATTGATACGCGCGTTGTAGCTCAAAAAACAAATGGTCAGAATGTTTTTAGTTACTTTAATATCAGTCAGATCTTTACATATGGTTTAGAGTTCAATTCAACATATGATTTTACAAAGGACTTTTCGGTGTCATTTGGCTATCAATATTTAACAGCAAAAGACAAATCTGTATTAGATAATTTTCAAGATTATCAATATATCCGTAACTCAGATTTACAAACCATTCAAATTAAAAAGTCAGATTATTTTGGATTGTTTAATAGATCTAAACATACGGCTAATGTTAAATTCGCCTATACAATTCCTAAAATAAAAACAGATATCAACTTACGTATTTTCTATAGAAGTAAATACGGAATGTTCGATACTAACGGAAATCAGATCTTAGATAAGTACGACACTTTTGTTGATGATTATTTTATAACAAACTTATCCGTTTCAAAATACATTGGTGATAAATTCATGCTTCAGGCTGGAGCAAACAATTTATTTGATTTTACAGACCCTACACAAATTAGCAACCTCGCAGGACGACAGCTGTTTGCCCGAATTCAATATAATTTTTAATCAACATTTATTTAATACTTTCTCAAAATGAAAACACAATTCTTAAAAGTTTCGCTCTTAGCATTATTTATTTTCACAGCATCTTGCAGCAGCGATGATGATAAAAATGAAGTAACTCCAGTTGTAACAACAAAAGTTTCTAATCTTGCGGCTCCACAAACAGGAGGACAAGGACAGCCAGTTGGTGGTGCATTCACAAAATTTAGTTTTTCTCAAAACAAAATTGTAACTGATAATAGTTGGGATATTGCTTTCCGCGGAACTACTATTATTGTTAATGGAGGGGCTAAAATTGGTATAACTGATGAACCTGAAAGAACAGGAAATGGAGCTGTAAGTATCGCATCTGGTACATTTGCAAGTGTAACGGCTTTTCCAGCTGCTAGTACTTTTGCTCAAGATGCATCTACTGTTTATTCAATTCCTACAGGAAGTGGAAAAGGCTGGTATTCTTATAATGCAGAAACTCATATTATTTCTCCTATAGCAGGAAAAGTATTTGTAGTAAAAACACATGATGGGAAATATGCAAAATTTGAAATATTAAGCTATTACAAAGATGCACCTGCAAGTCCAACGCAAACTTCTGAGTCACCGTACTATACTTTTAATTTCGCATACCAAGCAAACAGTACAACTACATTTTAATAAAATATTTAATGACCTCGTATAATTTATTTATTCGAGATTGTTTTTAATGAAAATCATCAAAAATTTAGTTAATCATTAGCTTTGTTTTTTTTATTTTTTTTTGATTTAGAGGTTAGATTCATCTAACCTCTTTTTTTTGTTCTAGTTTCTTGTTAAATTAGATAAGAAACAAAATGTTATTCTATCTTTGCAAAAAATTTCCCTGCAATAGTATAACAATTATTTAATTGGTTTAATTTTTGAATGCAGTACCTTATACTTTTATAATTATTAAGTGAATACAAAATCTTATTTTTTTCAGTCTTTTTCAATCGTTGCCTTGGCATTGGTTGCTTTTATTGGATTCAAACAAATCCTTCCGGATAAAATATTTTCAGAGAGTAAATTAGATTCTAAAAACATATTAATAGATAGCCTCCTGTTAGAATCTGTAGCAAAAGATTCGCTTGCTTTAGACGATGATAGTATTGCCGAAAGCGAAGAAGAATTAAACAATCAGAAAATTGTTTTTGATCAGACAGAAGGAATCGAATTTCCAGCAGAAACATTTGAAAATTATAAAGGATATCAATACCTGATTCCTTTCTACGAAAAATTATATCAGTTAGAAAAAAATCCGCAGAACAAAGTTCGAATCGCTTATTATGGAGATTCTATGACCGATGGAGATTTGATCGTGCAAGACGTTCGTACCAATTATCAAGAACGTTTTGGAGGAAACGGAGTAGGTTTTGTTTCTATTACTTCAGAATCTGCAGCTTCTAGAGGTTCTGTAAAATCGAGTTATTCTAAAAACTGGAAAACGCAATCGTACTTAAATGTCAAAAAACCAACTAGTCCTTTTGGAGTAAACGGACATGTGTTTTTTGCCAATGACAAATCTAATTTGACTTGGGTTCAATATGAAGCGGGTCTAAGTAAATATTCTACTTCGCTGGATAATGCGACTTTATTTTACGGACGTTCTTCTAAAACAGGAAAAGTCAATTTTATCATTGGAAAAGATACCATCAGAAAAACGCTTTCGCCAAATAATCTAGTCAATACGCTAAAGGTTTCTTCTGGAAATTTAAAAGCATTTAAAGCTAATTTTGTACAGGCAGATTCTATTCCGATTTACGGATTTAATTTTGATAACGGATCAGGAGTTCACGTAGATAATTTTTCGCAAAGAGGAAATTCTGGACTTCCAATTTCAATGTTCAATGCCGATGTAATGAAAGCGTTTAATAACAATCTGAAATACGATTTAATCATTCTACATTACGGAACAAACGTTTTAAACTACGGAACAAAAAATTATTCTTGGTACGAAAAAGGAATGACCAAAACGGTAAATAAAATAAAAGAATCTTTCCCTGGAGTTTCGATATTAATTGTATCGACAGCTGATAAATCGACTAAATATGATTTGGAAATGAAAACCGATTCGGCTGTAGTTCCTTTAATGAAAGCGCAAAAACATTACGCATTAGAAACTCAGGCGGGATTTGTAAACTTATATACCTTAATGGGCGGAGACGGCTCAATGATTAAATGGGTTGATGAAACTCCTGCAAAAGCCAATAAAGATTACACGCATTTTAACCAGCGTGGAGCAAAAGCTATTGGTAATTTGTTGTACGGACAATTAAATAAAGGATACGAAGAATATAAAGTACTCAGACAAAAGAGAGATGCTGAGGGAACTAAACCAAAACCAGTAAGAAAAACCAAACCTGATTCCGTTTCCATAACAAAAGACAGTGTATGATAAATAAACTTATTGTTTTCTTTTGTTGCCTTTTTTTTGCATCCAATGAAAAGACTCCAAAAGCATCCATAGATCCAATACCTAAAAGTATGATTCAGAAAGTTGATACTGCAGCAGCAGAAACTCCCGTAGATGGTCAAATTTATAACGCTAAAGTTTTAAAAGATTTTTTTAAGAAATTAGAAGAAAACGAAAGTAATAAAAATCAAAAAATCAATATCGTGCATATTGGTGATTCGCATATTCAAGGCGATTTGATGACAAATGAAATCAGAAAAAATCTACAGCAGAAATTTGGTAATGCAGGACGCGGTTTGGTATTTCCGTACCAATTGGCAAAAACAAACGGATCGTATAACGAGCGTTTTAAATCTAATCGCACTTGGGAAAGCTACAGAAATATTCATCCTTTCAAAAATGATCCTGTCGGTTTGTGCGGTATTGGACTTTGGAGAGATACTGGCGGATTTGTAGTTGAAATGAATGTAAAAGATCCAGCTTATAAATTCAACACCATAAAAATTATAACGCCGAAGAATCAGAATATGTTTGATTTGGCAATTTCGTCTAAGATTAATTCGATTCAGACGAGAGAACCAAAAGTCATTACACATAAGATTAAAAAAGGCGAAGTTCTTGGAAGTATAGCAGACAAATACAATGTCTCAATTTCAGATATTAAAAGAGACAATCGTTTAAAAGGCAATAACATTCGTGCGGGAAGAACGCTAAAAATCGCAACAAACGAAACAAGAGAGAAAACGGTTTCAATGTCAGAATTTGTTCCTCTAGCGATAGAATCAGATTCTTATTCACACTATTATAATTCAGATAATGCGTTAAGCCGAATTTTCTTGATTCCGAATAAGGAAGCTAAAGATTATGAATTAAACGGATTGGTTTTAGAAAAAGACTCTTCGGGAATTATCTATAGCGGAATTGGAGTTAATGGCGCCAAGTTTTCAGATTACAATAAATATCCTTTGTTTTTTGAGCAGTTAAAAGCATTGCATCCAGATTTACTTGTTTTTTCATTAGGAACAAACGAAAGTTACGATCACTTAGATGCATCAAATTACATTAAAGAACTGCGTGAGTTTGTCAATAATATTAAAGCTCAGAAAATAGATGCGCCAATAATTATAATGACACCGCCTCCATCTTTACTGAGACGAAAACCAAATAACTATATTGATGATTATGCCAGACAAATTATTGATACAGCACAAAAAGATGGTTTTGCCGTCTGGGATTTATACGACGAATTTGGTGGAATGAGCGGTATTAAACAATTGAAAGTTCAAGGGTTAATTGGACCAGATTATGTTCATTATTCCAAAAAAGGATACGAGAAACAAGGAAATTTGTTTACTCAGGCGTTTTTAAAAGCATACGATAATTTTAAATTAAAGAATTAAGTTGACAACAATAGATAGCATTAATAATTGGTTCATCCACAATTTTGGTGCAATTACAATAGAACAAGTTGAAAGTTGGTTTGTTTACAATCCAGACGAAAAACTCTTATTTAATACGGGTTTATTCTTAGGATTATTTCTGGTTTTCTACTTTGTATATGGATTTTTACGCAAAACCTTTTATTTGAGATTAACTTATGTTATTCTCTTCTCACTATTCTTTTACTATAAATCAAGCGGTATTTACTTTCTGTTATTACTGCTTTCATCGGTTGTAGATTATGGTCTGAGCCAGATTATTTATAAAGAAAGCAGAGACAATGTTAAAAAACTGTATTTGGTCATTAGTGTCATTTTGAATTTAGCACTTTTGGGCTATTTCAAATACATGAACTTTCTGATTTTTACTTACAATGACATGTTTCATGGTAATTATGCGCTTCATAATGTTTTTCTTCCTGTCGGAATTTCATTCTATACATTTCAGTCAATGAGTTATATTATTGAGATTTATCGTGAAGAAATTAAACCAACAAAAAACTACATCGAATATTTATTTTTCGTTTCATTTTTCCCGCAGTTAGTTGCTGGACCAATTGTACGAGCAAAAGATTTCTTGCCTCAGATTTATCAAAAATTAAATCTAAGCAGACAAGATGTAAACAACGCTTTGTTTTTAATTATTGGAGGTTTAATTAAGAAAACGGTAATTTCAAATTACATTTCTGTAAACTTTGTCGATCGTGTTTTTGATACGCCTTTGAGTTATACTTCGTTTGAAAATTTAATGGCTTCTTACGGATATGCCATTCAGATTTATTGTGATTTCTCTGGATATTCAGATATGGCAATTGGTATTGCATTATTACTCGGATTTAAATTACCAGTCAACTTTAGAACACCGTATAAATCTACTTCGATTACCGATTTCTGGAGAAGATGGCATATTTCGCTTTCAACTTGGTTAAAAGACTTTCTATACATTTCGATTGGAGGAAACCGTAAAGGATCTTTCGCAGGATATTTATTTCCAAGTTTATTCTTCTTCGGATTGTTGCTTTGGGGAATATCTTCTTACAACGAAAGTATAGTGCCTCTAATTATTGCTGGAAGTAGTATTTTGGTTTTCGCTTTGTCATTTTTACTTTCAAGCAAAATAAAACAAACTTTAGTAACCAATTTTAACTTGTTTACTACGATGCTTTTGGGAGGATTATGGCATGGAGCAGGAGCACAGTTTATTGTTTGGGGAGCTTTACACGGATTGGCATTGGCAGTTCATAAAATATTTATGGAATTCTTTCCTTCGAAAAAAGATAAGCGTCCGAATTTCTTATGGAGATTTTTCTCAATCGTAATTACATTCCATTTTGTAGTTTTCTGCTGGATCTTCTTCCGTGCAAGAGATTTCGAAACAGCATTGCAGGTAATCAATAATATTGGTCAATTAACATTCGAGCCAGAACTTTGGAAAACAATTATTCTTGGTTATAAAAATGTATTCGGATTAATGTTATTCGGCTACGTTTGGCATTTCTTACCAGAATCATTCACAACCGGAATGAAATCTATTTTTGATAAAACACCAATATTGGTAAAAGCAATAATCTTAGGATTCGTCTACTGGATCGTTTACGCAACAGCAGTAGCAGGTTCACAGCCTTTTATTTACTTTCAATTTTAATATTAAAGGTTCAAAGATACATAGCTACAAAGGCGCAGAGGTTTTTTCTCTTGCGCTTTTTTTTTGTTTTGCCACGAAGGCACAAAGTTTTTTCCTCTCGCAGATTAGGTAGATAGAGCAGATTTTTTTTTATTGGTAAAAGAAATCCCCTAAATCTGCCAAATCTGCGAGAGAAAAAAATCGACATAAACAATTCGGGAAATTAGTGTAATTCGTTGCAAAAAACCTTTGTCACTTTGTAGCTTTGTTCCTTTGAACCTTAAAAAATAAATATTGCCTGAAATATCTAATTAGATTATCTTTGCACTTCAAATAAAGAAAATGATATGTTTGATAATTTAAGTGATAAGTTAGATAAAGCGTTCCATATATTAAAAGGACACGGTAAAATTACAGAAGTAAACGTTGCCGATAC
>NZ_CAMLIX010000161.1 GCF_946479975.1 uncultured Flavobacterium sp. | reverse complement strand
GGGTCTCCTTCGTCGAAATGACAAAAATGGCGATTTACTTTGCGGTTCTTCGACTTCGCTCAGAAAGACAAAAAAATGACTTTAAAAACAAAAAGAGGCAAAATTTAGAATTTTGCCCCTTTTTTTGAGTTCAATTTTTAAATGAACTTATATCAATTATATGGTTCAAAAACTGTTACAAAAGCGAATGACAAGTCATTGCATTTGGCTGCTGTACTCCCATTAATTCTAAGATAGTAGGAGCAATGTCACCTAAAACACCATCTTGAATGTTTTTCAGTTGTTTGTCAACCAAAATAATCGGCACTGGGTTTGTTGTGTGAGCTGTATTTGGAGAACCATCAGGATTAATCATCGTTTCACAGTTTCCGTGATCAGCAATTACGATTGTAGTATAATCATTTGCAAGAGCGGCTTCGATTACTTTTTTCGCGCAAGCGTCAACAGCTTCACAAGCTTTAATTGCGGCTTCCATAATTCCGGTATGTCCAACCATGTCTCCGTTAGCAAAGTTTAAACATACAAAATCAACTTCACCTTTGTTCAATTCAGGAACAAGAGCATCTGTCAATTCATACGCACTCATTTCTGGCTGTAAATCGTAAGTTGCCACTTTTGGAGAATTTCTTAAAATTCTAGATTCGCCTTCAAAAGGAGTTTCTCTACCACCAGAAAAGAAAAATGTCACGTGCGGATATTTCTCTGTTTCAGCAATTCTAATTTGTTTTTTGCCCGCTTTTTCTAAAACTTCACCAAGAGTTTCGGTAATATTATCTTTATTGTAAACCACTTTTACATTTTGATATGTTTCGTCGTAGTTGGTCAATGTTACATAATACAATTTAAGTTTATGCATATTTTGTTCGTGGAAATCCTGCTGCGAAAGCGCTTCAGTAAGTTCACGTCCTCTGTCTGTTCTAAAGTTAAAGAAGATTACAACATCATCCTCTACAATTGTAGCAAGAGGTTTTTGTTGCTCATCAACCATTACAACCGGCATGATAAACTCATCTGTAACATCGTGAGCATAGCTGTCAAGAACGCTTGCAGTAGCATTTGTAGAAGGAATCCCGATTCCGTTTACTACTAAA
Organism: uncultured Flavobacterium sp.; assembly: GCF_946479975.1. The sequence goes on along the minus strand of NZ_CAMLIX010000161.1, from coordinate 10,655 downwards.
TCGTAAGCCAGTTTTACACGTTCCCAGCGTCTGTCGCGATCCATTGAATAGTAACGGCCCACGATAGAAGCGATTTTTACCGGTGTATCTTTAATATAATCTTCAAGATCATGAATATATTTTGCTCCAGATTTCGGGTCAACGTCACGTCCGTCTGTAAAAGCGTGAACATAAACCTGATCTAAACCATATTGCTGAGAAGCGTCGATTAAGCCTCGTAGGTGTGAAGTATGTGAGTGAACACCACCATCTGAAACTAATCCTAAAAAGTGTACTTTTTTATTGTTTTCTTTAGCATAAGTAAACGCGTCAATCAAAACTTGTTCTGTTGCTAATGTTTTATGTTCTACTGCTAAGTTTATTTTAGCCAAATCCTGATATACAATTCTTCCTGCACCAAGATTCATGTGTCCAACTTCGCTGTTTCCCATTTGCCCTTCTGGTAAACCAACATTTAAACCGTCAGTTCTAAGTTGAGCGCTTGGGTAATTTTTGTAAAGACTGTTTATAAAAGGAACATTTGCATTGTCGATTGCAGATACTTTAGGGTCAGGAGATTTTCCCCAACCATCTAAAATCATAAGGATAACTTTTTTGTTCATTACTTTTTTGTTTTCTACAAAGATAAGTCATTTATAAACTTTGCGAGAAAAGAACACTACATTTATGTTTAATAAAATGAAGTTTGATAAAAAATATTAATTTAATTATAGAAGTCTTTATTTTTTAAAATTAATTCACGCTAAGCTCTCTTTCTAACTTTATTTTTGACAGCATTATAGTCAATAAAATATTTGACACTTACAGAAAAAATATGTTTTAAGGCATCGTTATTAAGAAGTCCAGAAACATTGTGTTTGAAATCTTTATCTATAATTCGTTCAAAATTTGAAGCATTATTTCGGTATAAAGCAGAAAGCTGACTTCCGGGCGCAAACCACCACGAAAAAGATAAATCGGTGTTCCAAGAATAAAAACTCGAATTTTTATTGGTTGTGTATTGTGGGTAAGGACTCAAATTTCCGTTTGGATCCAGCATCAAAATGTTTTTATTATCAGCATAAGACCAATACTGACGAACTGCCAAATTGATTGTTATCGCACTGTTTACCGCATATTTTCCTCCCAGAGTATTAGAATAAGTAATCACATTTCGATTCGCAAATATTACTTCGTTTGGAGTGCTTTCATTGCTGTCAACATCAATTTGATCGATATAACCTTTGTTGTTGTTTCGTCTGAAATAGCTAAAGAAATAAGTCAGTAATAATTTATCGCTGAAACGATACCTCGGACCAATATCAAAACCATAACTAATTCTTTCAGCCTCATCAAATACATTGAAATTTCCGTTTAAATCTATAGCAAATTTATGATTGTAGTTGGTAGAAATACTTCCCCAGGTTTCTATTCTTCTTGGAATTGCAACATATCTTGAGTCAACACGAGGTTCATAATAATCGTAGGTTTCCATCGGATAAAAACTAATTCCGGTGCCGTAATAATTATTTTTTATAGTTGTTGAGTTCAAATTTACATTGATGTAATTGTCTTGTAGTTTTCCAGATTGTTTATTAAATTCTGTATACATATTGTAATTGACTCTAAAAGTATTGAACTTTTTGGTCGGGTTTAGAATTCTATAATTGGCATTTCCGTAAAAAGTATAATAATTAGTGTAAAAATTTATGCCGAGATCGTTAGGGTCAAAATCTTTTGAAACAAAATCTGCACCTACGCTGTACCTGTAATTACCACTTTTTTCTGCAAAAGTCAGGGTAGCATAAGTTCCTTTTTTCTTCTCAATATCATTGATAAAACTATATTTTACATTTCCAGATAAATTGTACGTATTTGCTTTTGTGTTTAAATCCCAAACCAAGCCTGTAACATTGGCATCTCTAAAATGAGCGTTTCGAGTTACGTTAGTATTGATAAAAGATACAGATGAATTTTTGCGGAAACGCTGATCCAGAACCAAAACATTATAATTGGTAAGAGGTTCTACAATTTCGCGTCTCGTTTCACCTGTTATAGTGTCTTTTACTGTAGCAAAAGTCTTTTCGGTCACGGCATTTAATATCCCAATTCCTAAGCCATTTTTAGTTCTTCCTGAGACTTTTAAAGCGTTTACAAGATTTACAGTTTGAGGAAATTCTGTTACTTCTTCATTTTCTTTTAATTCCGGTTCTGTAGATGGGCGTCCGCCAATTCTTCTCGAATAAAACACATTTCCTTTGCTGAATAAATCTGTTCCTTCGGTAAAAAAAGCTCTGTTTTCATTGAACTGCTGTTCAAACGGACCCAGATTTAAAATCTGATCGTCGTATTTTGTTTGTCCAAAGTCTGGAATCAAAATGGCATCAACGGTAAAAGCGTCGTTAATTCCGTATTTAATATCCATCCCGCCTTTTATGGTTCCGTATGTTTTTTGTCCGTCTGCCGCATTCAAATAATAAGATGCGTAAGGCAGAAAAAACAATCGGGTAGGAGGTTTTATATTTTCTATTCCTTCTAATGTTCCAGTCTGCTGTGTAAAAGTTCCTATTTTTTTATCGACAAAGTTCCAAGTGTATTTAAAACGATCACGCTTTATTTCCCTAAAAAAATTTATTCCCCAAGTTTGTTTGTTTTCTGCAGAAAAACGCATTGCAGAATACGGAATTTTAATTTCGACCACCCAGCCGTTTTCCTTCAAAGAAGCTTTACTAATCCAAACGGCGTCCCAAGAATAATCTTCACCATTTGCATCGGTCATAATACAATCGCCCTGAACATCTGCGGCCGAAACATAAAACATAAAATCCTGCTGGCCGTCATTAAAACCATTTATAAAGACACCAAAAAGATCAGCAGTTCCAAAGTTATCTCGTTGTGAAATTTCTTTTAAAATTTTTGAAGGCTCGTTATCATACATCATGGCGCCAATATAAATCGCATCATTATCATACAATACTTTGACTTCTGTTCTCTTTTCCTGCGGAATAGATTTTCCATTATCAGGTTCCAGCGTAATAAAGTCTGATGCAACTGGTGCATTTTCCCATGCTGGCTCGTCCAGATTTCCATCAATAGAAATGGATTGTGAAATTACTTGTGCCTGCAGTACCTTTTTTTGAGCATAACTGCATAACATAGAAAATAGAAAGCAAAATAGATATATTTTTTTCATTGATTTGGGATCCGAAATACGTGAAACTGTTTTAATATAGCAATAATAGACAGCATTTTGTTTCATTTGTTACAGTTTTGGTTTCAAGATTTCCACTTTTTTCAGCTTTTTTTAAGAAAATTCTCAAATATGTTGTGATTTCTAGTATAAGATAAAATCTTACAGAAATAGCGGATTTATGTTAATTATGTTAAAGTTTAATCAAAAAACACCTGAAAATCAGGCTTATATTTTGCAAGGAATGAATTTTTTATACTTTTGCCCTACCCAGATTTTTGTTTAACCTAAAGAAATTCAATGATTTACAAAATTTATCCACTATTTGTGTTTTTGCTATTATCTTTCGGAAAAGATTCTAAGAACACTACAGACCTTAAAAAGAATGTTACTATAAAAACGATTGCTAAAGTCGAAAAAGTAACGGTTGATTCTAAAATTGAGAGTGTTTATAATACCTTGAATTCTAACAACTTTAAAATGCCAGAACTTAAAACTTTCTCAGAAGCTTTAAAAGGATTTTATTTGTTGAAAGACAAAGGTGTTATCAAGAAAAATATTTTGACACTTATTGATTTCAGTTTATCATCAAACACAAAACGTTTGTGGGTTATTGATTTAACAACAAACACTATTTTATTCAATTCTCTTGTAGCGCACGGTAGAAATACTGGAGAAGAATTTGCTTCTGCATTTTCTAACTTAAACTCTTCATTTAAAAGTAGTTTAGGATTTTATGCTACAGGCGAAATTTACCAAGGAAAACATGGTGCTTCACTACGTTTAGACGGACTAGAAAATGGTGTAAACGACAATGCTCGTCAAAGAGGTGTTGTTATGCACGGTGCAGACTACGTTTCTGAGTCTTTTATCAGAGATCATAAAAGATTAGGAAGAAGCCAAGGATGTCCTGCATTGCCAGTTGAATTGACAGATGAAATAATTGAACTTATTAAAGATAAATCGTGTTTATATATTTATCACCCATCAAGAACTTTCACGATGGAGGAGAGGCTAATTTCTTAATTTAGCATATAAATCCGAATCTAAATTATAAATATCAGCTCTGAACAGGAGCTGATTTTTTTTGCTCCATGCTGTCCAATACCATTGATAAAGAGCATATTTTTTGGTGATTTTAAAGCTCATTGTCTTTTTTGAAGCAATAATAGTGTCAATTCTATCTTGAGGCCAGTTTCCGTCAACGTCCAAAATATGCTGCGCCAGTTCCAGTGGATTCTCAACACGCACACATCCAGAACTCATAGAACGGTTATTTCGTCCAAAAATATTACGATGATTTGTATCGTGCAGATAAACGCTGTGATGATTGGGGAATAAAATTTTCATTAAACCCAACGAGTTGGAATATCCAGGACTTTGTACATAACGATAATTATTCGGTTTGTTTTCGTTCCAAGAAGATGGATCGACTACATTTCCAGACGTATCATAAATAGTGATGTTCTTTTTAGCCAGATAATTTCGGTTTCGTTTCATTGCTGGAACAACATCTTCTTTTAAAATTGTAGGAGGAACAGTCCAAGTCGGATTAAAAACAACCGTTTTTAGAAAAGAAGTAATAACAGGAGTTCTTCTTTTACTGGTTCCTACCACAATATTTCTAACCAAAGTTGTATCCTGATTTTCGACAACATTAAGACTATAATCCGGAATATTTATAATGAAATAATTTTCTGCAAATTCGTTAGGATACCATCTCCAGCGTTCCAGATTGGCAATAATTTGTTTTTTTCTTCTTTCTTTAGAATAATTCAAAGCATTAATTGTTCCAGCGCCAATAACACCATCAGAAGCCAAACCGTGTCGTTCTTGAAATTTCTTAACAGCTTCAAAAGTCTTTTGGTCGTATATTTTGTTAAGGCTGTCTTTTCCAGACATATCGTTCCAATACAAAAGTCTTTTTTTGATTTTAACCAAGGCGGTATTTGTATCGCGTAATACAATTTTGTCTTTAGATTCTATACTATCAATATCTTCATCTGGAAAAGTATTTATAATTTCCAATGCTTTTAAAAGTTGTTTGTAGATTTGAGTTTTAGGCTGAATATTGTCAACAACGCTGTCTAATTTGTTTTTATTGAAAGCTTTAATTAAGACATTATTTACGTCAAAAGTCTTCTCTTCTAAATCCCAATTATTATAAAGTTTCTTTGGATCTAGTTTTCCTTTATATAAATGATTTAAATATTTTTCGAAATTATACGTCAATAAAATATCATATGCACCCAATTCAGAATCGCTAAGAGAACCAACTCTGGTTTCAAATTTTTTTAATTGAGTTGCTTTGTAATCTTCTGGTTCTAAGCCTAATTTATCTGCATTCTCAAGTTGAGATAAGACGTATTTCCTTTTGTTAAGATTACCCCAAACCGTCTGATTTTCAGAAGCAAGATAGAATTGCTTCAATGTTTCGCTTTTAAAAGTACTTAATGTTGCAGTATCTATTTGGACTTTTCTCTCTTCTGTAAGCAGAATTGCCGGCACATTTTTTTTAATGGCCGGAGCAGGTTTTAGAGTTTCTTTTTTACAACTCACAAAAATGCATAGTACTACTAAAAAGTAGAGTTTTTTCATATCATAATTTTTTAAACATCAAATAATGTTCGCCAACGTCTTTAATATCAAATGCTTCACCTTGGGGCTGGTAATTCATTTTTTGATAAAAGCCAACAGCAGCTGTTCTGGCATTAAACCAAATCAAATCGACTTTGTTGGCATTGCAGTAGGTTTCGCAATGTTTAACCAAAGCTTCTCCAAATCCTTTTTTCTGATGACTTTCTAAAACAGCCATACCTCGAATTTGAGCTTGATTTCGGTCGGCAAATATAGGGTTGATTTTTTCGAATAACGAAATTATTCCTGTTAAATTTTCGTCATCATATAAACCAAAATGATGTGTCGTTTCTAAATCGTCTCCCTCAAAGATACAGCTTTCGATTGGTTTTCCCTTTCTTAAAACAGGTTGACGAACGGCATAAGTTTCTTTTGAAGTGATTTCTTTAATAGTAATCATGATTTTTTTTAAAAATATTGAATTTATAACTTTTTAATTTTAAATAAGTTATAAATAATTGTTGTTTTTTATTAATTTTTTTTGCCAAAAAGCTTGTTTTGAACTTAACTTTCTTTCTATATTTGCACCACCAATGCGAAAGTAGCTCAGTTGGTAGAGCTCCAGCCTTCCAAGCTGGTTGTCGCGAGTTCGAGCCTCGTCTTTCGCTCTTCAAAAGCTTCAAACATTGTTTGAGGCTTTTTTTTTTATTATTTTTTTTTCAAACCATATAAGTGATATAAGAATTATAAGTTTTTTTAAGCTTGGTTTTTAAATAAAATAATGAAGCTTAGATTTTAAATGAACTTATATTACTTATATGGTTCAAAAAAAGAAATTATTTCAGATCACTCAAATCGCTTTCTGTTTCTAATTCTTCAGGATTTTGATTCTGTCTGAACAAACGAGCTTTCAAATGTCCTTTTAGGGTAATTTTTTCTCCTTTTACTTCAAGCCAGCTTCCTTCTCTTAAACCTAAAACAGGAATGGTATTAAAGGCGTGAAACTCTTTAATTCTTGTTTCGCGTGTTTCTCCCATATGTTTAGACTGCAAATCGGCATCTAAGTAATGCGGATTTAAATTAAACGGAATTAATCCTAATGTTTGAAAACTTGGCGGATAAATAATAGGCATGTCGTTAGTAGTCTGCATCGACAAACCACAGATATTACTTCCAGCGCTTGATCCTAAATAAGGTGTTCCGTTTTTTACAGTTTCAGAAAGCAACTGCATAACTTTGTTTTTGTAAAGCTGCGTAACCAATAAAAATGTGTTTCCTCCACCAGTAAAAATTCCTTCCGCATTTTTTATAGCTTCCTGTGGATCTTCAAATTCATGAATTCCTTTTACTTCGATACCGATAGAAGAAAATGCTTCTGAGGCTTTTTGTGTATATTCATCATGCGATATCCCACCCGGGCGAGCATACGGAATAAATAATAGGGTTTTGCAGTTTTTAAAATGCGTTTTTAAAGTAGGTAAAATATATTCTAAATATTTGCCGCCGTGCAAAGTAGAAGTACTTGCAATAATAATGCTTTTCATGATCTTTTAAACTCAAATTTTGATGTATAAAGATATTAAAAACTCCTATCTGCAATAAATTTTTATGATTTTAATTAACATATTTTTACCAAGTCATTAGTATTAAATTTGGATGAGATTAAGATATTTTTACCCTTTTAAGAATTTTTCAAATTTATTTCATTTTGATTCATAAAATCACTTGCTTTTTAATTGTTATGGTTGGTCAGACTTGTTTGTCTCAAACTCAGGACCGCTCTGCTTTTAATGGCAAAATAGTTTCAAACACTACAGATCTTGAAGGTGTTTATGTAATTAACGCCCAAACAGAAGAAACTGTCACCACAGATACATCTGGATCTTTTTCAATTTTAGCAAAAGCTGATGACGTATTGGTTTTTTCGTCAATAAGTTTCAAAGAAAAAAGAATTATGCTGAAAGCAGAAGATTTTTTGAACATTAATTTTACTACCAGACTTACGATGGTGATGCATGAATTGCAGGAGGTGGTAATTAAAAGATATGATAATATAAACGCCGAAAGTTTAGGGATAATTCCTGAAGGACAGAAGAAATATACCGCAGCCGAAAGAAAATTAAAAACAGCAACGGCATTAAATGCAACAGCAAATGGAGGAGGAATGGTAGGTGGTTCTATTTCTGCAGATCCTCTGCTAAATTTTTTCTCAGGAAGAACCGCAATGCTGAAAAAAGAAATTGCAGTCGAAAAGAAAGAGCTTTTTATGAGAATGCTGGAAAATATGTTTAGCTTGGAGCATTTTATTGACAGATTGAAAATTCCGGCAGAATATGTAAAAGGCTTTGAGTATTATGCGGTAGAAAATGACAAATTTACTGTGGTTTTAAATTCAAAAAATAAAACTTCTACAGAATTCCTTTTAGGAGAACTGGCAGAGAAGTATAAAGCAATTATAGCGAGTGAAAGTAAGTAAAGTAATAGCAACTTTTGTTTTTTTTGTTTTTGTTCAGATTATTTTTGGACAAAAAAATGATTCTAAACAAATAGTTGGAAAAGTGTTTGAGCAGTCAACCCCAATTGAAGGTGTGAATATTATAAATAACACAACTCAAGTAGCGACAGTTTCAGATTCTGAGGGTAATTTTTCAATCACTGCCAGAGAAGGAGAAGTGCTGGTTTTTTCTGCTGTAAACTTAGAGCCGCTTAAACGTAGAGTTGCTGCAACAGATTTTTATCCCACTATACTGCTGGCTAGAATGACCGCCAAGGAAGTAGAATTGAAAGAAGTAATTGTAAATGAAAATGCCAATATTACGGCTGAAAATTTAGGGATTATTCCGTATGGTCAAAAAAAATATACGCCAGCCGAAAGAAAAGTTTATACCGCAAATTCGACTTCTGTTGATAAACTTTTGAATGCAATTTCGGGGCGAACTACGATGTTGAAAAAAGAGGTGAATTTGGAGAAAAAAGAAGCTCTTTTTAGAAAACTAGAATACCTTTTCGATGAAAATTATTACACCGATAGATTGCGAATTCCTGTTGATGATATTAAAGGATTTCAATTATTTTGTGTGGATGATGCTGATTTTGCTGTATCTTTGAATACGAAAAACAAAACAATGAGTATGTTTTTGATCACAGATCTAGCAAGAAAATATCTAACAATTCTCGAAAATGAAAAATAAATTAGGAGTACTCGTTGTCTGCTTATTTTGTCAAATTATTTTAGGACAAAACGGTTCAAGAAAACCATTACATGGTCAGGTTTTAAATGATTTTTTAGCCATTGAAAGCGGCTATGTTATGAATATCAATGCAAATGTTAGAACATTTATTGGTTCAGGCGGTTTGTTTGATATTATGGCGCGGCCAAAAGATACTTTGTTGTTTTCTGGTTTAGCATTTCAATCTAAAAAAATCGTTTTAACAGAAAAAGACTGTGCAGATGTTCTTTTTAAAGCAAAATTAGATTTAGTAAACAATCAGCTTAAAGAAGTTGTTGTACATAAAGAATTAAAAGTAAAGTCATTGCAGGGCGGTTCTCAAAAAATTGTGGATATGCAGTTTGAAGATGATAAACTGTCTACTGCAAAAAATACTGCAATGCTTTCCGATCAAACCATAAAATATGGAACTGATTTTGTTCGAATTTTTAAAGATGTCAAAAAACTTTTAAGTAAAAAAGAAGAGATTAAAGAAGAAGAAATAACCGATATCGCTTTTGTGGAATATGCAAAAGATAACTTTACAAAAGACTTCTACAACAAAACACTTGGTCTTAAGGACGACGAAATAGAATTGTTTTTGATGTATTGCTCTAATGATGTGGCATCCAAACAATATTTAGGACCAGAAGAAAAATTTCAGTTAATGGACTTTATGGTTAACAAGAATAAAGAATTTAAAAAAGCAGCTACTGTTAAAAAATGAGAAATAAATTAGTCTACTTTCTCCTTGCTTTTTTATTTGTTTTGTCTTCTGCGTTTACATTTCATAAATTTTATGTTGGCGTTTTCCAAGTAAATTATGCCTCTGAAAAAAAGATGCTTCAAATTACTTCCCGCATTTTTATTGATGATTTAAATAATGCAATGGAGAAAAAATATCACAAAAAAACTTTTGCTGGAACAAGTAAAGAAAGTCCGGAAGATGTTGAGTTGTTGAAAAAATACCTTTCTGAACATTTTTTGATTAAGGTAAACGGACAGTCTAAGGCAATAGCTTTTTTATCTAAAGAGGTTGAAGCAGATGATGTTTTGGTTTGTTATTCTAGAATTCAGAATGTAGATAAATTTAAAACACTAGAAATTTCAAATACGATATTAGTAGATTGGAATGCAGAGCAGCAAAACATTACACATATTACTGCATTTGATACAAAAAAGAGTGTTCTCTTTACAGAATCTTCAAGGAAAGAATTGTTAAAGTATTAATTAAGGTAGAAAATTATGGTTTTAATTGCTATTTTCACACCTTGATAAATTACCATTAGATTTTTATGAAAAAAATTTCATTATTATTGCTTTTTCCAGCAATGCTAATTGCACAAGAAAAAGCAGCAACCACACCTACAAAACAGCAGGGCAAATACGATACGAACAAGTTTAGTCAGATGTATGATTTGCTGGCGACTCCAAATATGTTCCGTACGGCTTCTGGAGCTCCAGGGCCGGCATATTACCAACAACAGGCAGATTATAAAATCGATGTCGAACTGGATGATAAAAATTCAAAACTAAGCGGATTTGAAACCATAACCTACACCAATAATTCGCCAGATACTTTGGAATATTTATGGTTACAGCTGGATCAAAATCAGGCAAAAGCAAACGGACAGACTTCATTGGCTGAAGGTGAAAAAATCAATCAGGTTTTACCGCTTGAAGGTTTTTCGTCAAAAAAA
>NZ_CAMLIX010000160.1 GCF_946479975.1 uncultured Flavobacterium sp. | reverse complement strand
ACATAGAAACGTCTTCTGTTGGTCCAGATAACCCTGATTCAGACAATACATCTGCAGAAGGAAAAGCTAAAAATAGAAGAACTGTAATAACAATAAAATAATAATTAAAATGATGAATATACCTTGTATTTTAATACCTGCAATTGTAGGTTTAATTTGTGCGATTTTGGGTTACTTAATTGGAAAAATGAATTCTAAAAGTACTGATGATTCTACCTCATTAACTTTAAATGCTGACTTGGAAGCTTGCAGATCCAATACACAGCGACTAAACAATAAAATCAAATCATTGGAAGAAGATCTAGAAATCTGCAAAGCCAATGGTTTAAATTTAAAAGCTAAAATTTCTGAATTAGAAAAAGCTGGCGAAAATAAAGTTCAATCTTTTACTGGAAACGTATCTTCTAAAATTTTTGACAGCGAATTGTTTTTCCAAATATTCGGAAAAAAAGTGAAAGAAAACGATTTGAAAGTGGTGGAAGGAATTGGTCCAAAAATCGAAGAATTGTTTAAAAATGCTGGAATTACAACTTGGTTTGAATTGTCTCAAGCTTCTGTAGAGAAATGTCAGTCTGTTTTAGATAATGGCGGCGAGAATTTTTCAATTCATAATCCAGGAACTTGGCCGGCACAAGCAGAATTTGCTTATAAAGGAAAATGGCAGGAACTAAAAGACTGGCAAGATGTTCTTGATGGTGGGAAAGAATAATATGTTTACAACAAAAAAGCTGGCTTTTAGCCAGCTTTTTTATTTATTATTTTTTTGATGTGATATGATCTAAAATCATATATGCATGAACTCTTGAGTTTTCTATAAACCATTTGTGCGTTTGCATACCGCCACACACAACGCCGGCAAGAAATAATCCTTCTACATTTGTTTCCATCGTTTCTGGATTGTAAACTGGAATTTTCAATTCGTCATTAGAAAGCTGAATTCCCATTCTTTCTATAAAATTTAAATCAGGTTTATATCCTGTTAAAGCCAGCACAAAATCATTTTCAATTGTAATTTTTCCTTCTGGTGTTTCAATTTCAACTTCATTGTCTCTTATTTTAGTGATATTAGACTCGAAATACGCTTTTATGCTTCCTTCTTCAATACGATTTTCAATATCTGGTTTTACCCAATATTTGACACGATTGTTAATTTCATTTTTACGAATCACCATCGTAACATCCGCGCCTTTTCGCCAGCATTCCAAAGCGGCATCAACAGAGGAATTATTAGCGCCAACGACCAAAACTTTTCTAAAAGCATATTCGTGTGCTTCTTTGTAATAATGACGAACTTTAGGCAGATCTTCTCCAATAACATTCATATGAATTGGAATATCATAAAAGCCAGTTGCTATGACGACATTTTTTGATTTATACTTTTGCTTGTCTGTTTCTACTTGAAAAATACCATTTTCATCTTTTTGAACTTCAGAAACTTTTTCAAATAAATTAATATTAAATTTAAAGTAACGATGAATATTTCTGTAATATTCTAAAGCTTCTTGGCGGCCAGGTTTTGGTGCTAGACAATTAAAAGGAATATCTCCAATTTCTAATCTTTCAGCTGTTGAGAAAAAAGTCATGTAAAGCGGATAATTAAAAATACTGTTTACAATCGCTCCTTTCTCGATAATTAAATATTTAAGATTTTTCTTTTCGGCTTCAATAGCGCAGGCCAAACCAATTGGTCCTCCGCCTACTATTATCAGGTCATATATTATTTCTGTCATTTTATTTTTGCCAGTCTTTAAAAGGATTTTTACTTAAATAGGCATTGTAGTATCTTTCGTCATTTGTCACTTCTTCGCCAAGCCATTCTGGTTTTTCAAAAGTATCTGTTTCAGAGTTGAGCTCAATTTCAGCCATTACCAAACCTTCGTTTTCTCCATAAAATTCATCTACTTCATAAACGTGAATTCCTGATTTGATTTCGTAGCGCGTTTTCTCAATTTTTCCTTTTTCACATAACTTCAAAAGTTCCACTGCTTCATCAACAGGAATTTCATTTTCCCATTCAAAACGAGACATACCGCCGTTTTGACTTATTCCTTTTATGGTTATAAATCCTTTATCTCCTTTTATTCTAACTCTAACGGTTCGCTCTGGTACAGAACTTAAATATCCTTGCGCAATTTTATTGTGAGTAAAAGCTTGATTCTTGAAGTCGTTAGATTTTACAAGAAATTTTCTTTCTATTTCAACCATTTTAAATGTAAATTATTTTATTGCAAGTTACTCATTTTAATCTACAGGATAAATAATGAGTAAATCAAAAATATGCTAATTCAATTTTTAGTCACTAAATTTAAAACATTAAAATAACTGATTATTAATACGTTACGTATTAAATTTTTATTTAAATTTGAGAGAATCAAAATATCGTCATCTATGTCTAAAAAAGCACTTTATCTATTAGGCATTGCAATTACCATTATTTTAGGTACTTTTTTGTATTTGAAATTCTGCTGCAACTGCTGCGAAGAAACGCTAACGGATGATGCTCATAAAATAGTTTCCCCAGCTGTTCAAGAGCCTGAATTAGTTCCGTTTGTATTAAATGGTCCAGGAATTGAATATCAAACTAATGATAATCTCAAGTTCCTTAAAAACAATGATACTTTAATAATGCCGGTTAGTGACTCTGTCATAAATGGTATTCAAAAGTTAAAGACATTCCTGATTTCAAATCCACAGCAGAAAGTAACAATAACAGGTTACGCCACATCTGATGAAAAAAATGCTACCACTTTTGAAAATTTAGGTCTTGCAAGAGCAAATGAGGTTATGAATTATTTTGTTTCTGAAGGAATTAGCGAAAAGCAGTTTTCTATTAAAGGAGAAATTGTTGATCAATGGAAAATGAATTCAGATACACTTCTTGGTCCAGCGAATTATTCATTTACAACTTCAGATACGGTTGCTCCAACATCAAGCACTGATGAATGGACGGCTTTAAAAGAGAAAATAAATGCAGACCCGTTAGTTCTTCATTTTAATACCAATCAGTCTCGCCAAACTTTGAGCAATCTTGAAAAACAGAAAGTGGCTGACATATCAAAATATATTGAACATGTAAAAGATGCAGTTGTATTGGCTGTAGGTCATTCTGACAATGTTGGAAATCGTGAGTCAAATGTTGTTTTAGGACAAAAAAGAGCTGAATTTTCTAAAAATTATCTTTCTAAAAATGGCATTGATTCCCAAAGAATTGAAACACAATCGAAAGGTCCAGATGAACCAATTGGTGATAATAATACTTCTGAGGGAAAAGCTTCGAATAGAAGAACAGTAATTACAATTAAATAACTCATAAAACATACGATCATGAATATACCTTGTATCTTAATACCTGTGCTAGTGGGATTAATCTGTGGAATTTTAGGTTACTTACTAGGAAAAATGAATTCAAAAAAGGATGATTCCCTTGCATTATCACTTCAAGCCGATTTAGATGCCTGCAAAGCCAATACGCGTAATTTAAATACTCGCATTGCAACACTAGAAGCAGATTTGGAAGCAAAATCTAAAATAACAGCACAATCTTTTACCGCACCAGCTCCATCATTAATTCCTTTTGATGCTTCACTGGCAGCTACTCTGCTTGGCAAAAAAATCAAAGAAAACGACTTGAAAATTGTGGAAGGAATTGGACCTAAAATTGAAGCTTTGCTGAATGATTCTGGAATAAAAACGTGGTACGACCTTTCTCAAGCATCAACAGAAAAATTACAATCTATATTGGATAATGGCGGAGAAAACTACGCAATTCACAATCCAAGTACTTGGGCAAAACAAGCTTTACTGGCGTACCAAGGAAAATGGCAGGAATTAAAAGATTGGCAACAAAATCTTTTAGGAGGGAAAGAGTAGGAAAAGGTTCAGAGGTCCTGAGTTGCAAAGGGACAGAGGTTTTACATTCTGTATCTTTGCAGCTTTGAACCTTTTTACTTTCACCTCTGTAACTTTGAACCTTTGCCCCTTTGTACCTTTAAAAAAAAGATTTCCATTCTTTTTCAACATTATACCAAAGCTGTCCGTTTTTTACTTCTAATGGACAATCTATATTATTAGTATATAAAGCACCTGTTCCTAAACCTTGAGGCATTTTAGAATTTTGAAGAAATGTCCATTGTGCAATTGCATTTAAACCAATATTACTTTCTAAAGCAGAAGTGATCCACCAGCCGATATTGTATTTATCTGCTAAATCAATCCATTCTTTGGTGCCTCTAAAGCCACCAACAAAACTAGGTTTCAAAATAATATATTGTGGTTTTATATTTTGAAGTAATTTTTGTTTTTCTTCAAATGAAAATATGCCGATAAGTTCTTCGTCTAAAGCAATAGGAAATGGCGTTTCTTGACATAGTTTTGCCATTTCTAAAACATTTCCATTTTTAATTGGTTGTTCGATACTATGAAGTTGAAATTGATTTAATTGATTCAGTTTATCTAAAGCTTCTGTAGAAGAAAAAGCGCCATTTGCATCTACACGAATTTCAATTTCTTCTGGAGAAAAATGACTTCTGATAAAGTGTAATAATTCTAATTCTTTTTCAAAATCGATGGCTCCAATTTTAAGTTTGATGCACTTAAAACCATCTTCTAGTTTATCTTCAATCTGCTGTTTCATAAAAGAAGATTCTCCCATCCAGACTAAACCATTTATATTAATAGATTCAGTAGTGTTGGTGAAATTCGAAGGAAATAAGATATACGGATTTTCACTTTGTAGTGATCGAAAAGCCATTTCAATTCCGAATTGGATTGATGGAAATTCCAGTAATGATTCCCAAAGTACAGTTTCTCCTAAATGAATATTATCGCAGGTCCATTTTAATTTTTCTTCGTAATCTTCACGGTCATCAGCGCTTAAACCACGAAGTATACCGCACTCTCCTATTCCCTTTTTACCATTTTCTTCTAAAACGATAAACCAAGTTTCTTTCTCGGTCATAATGCCGCGAGAAGTGCCAGAAGGTTTTTTAAACTGCAGTAAATATTTATGGTAAGATGCTTTCATTTTTTTTTAGAAGGTGACAAGGGACTGAGTTGCTAAGCTACTAAGGTTACAATAGACTTTAAGAAAAACTTAGAACCTTAGCAACTCAGTAGCTTAGTAACTTAATTAAACAATTTTAAAACTTTCTCGAAATCTTTTGACGGAAGTCCTGCTTTCTGAAAAATTAGGAAGTCAGATTTTGTTTTTTCTTTCCAGCTTACGCTGTCGGTTACATTTTGATCTTGATATTTTTTATAGATTGCTTTTGCATCACTGTAATTATCGCTGACCAAATATAAATGTGCCAAATTTAGTTTTACCAATAATTCGGTATCGTCTAGCTTTTCGCCTTCCTTTAGGAATTTTAAAGCTTTTTCATACTGTTTCGTCAAAATATAGCAGTAACCAATTGCACTATAATCTAATGCTGTTGCTTTTCCTTCGTTAATAATGGTATTTAATTTCGGAATTGCTTCATTGTATTTTTGTGTTTTAATTAAAGAAGCCGCTTGTGTTCTTAAATCGTTAAAGACATTTTTAGAAATATCGGCATCTTTATAACACGCATTTCCAAAATCTTTATAGACTTTTGTTTTTTCTACCGCTAATAATTTTTGAAATTCATCATAACGGTATTGTTTCATGATTTTGTTCAAAATACAAACACAAAAATCATCTGAATTGGCCATTTTCTGTGCCATTGTAGAGGTTTTACAAAGGCTTATAATTTCGTTTTTATTGTCTTGATTCCAGCCGCGGTTTAGTTTTGTATCAACCCAAGGCACAACTTCTAAAACTACTTTTTGATTCAGAATCCAATTTTTGCTTTCAAAACCAAACCAAATTGTACTGATATTTTCTTTTAAACAAGAAGATTTACCAATAGACAAACGTTTTGCATCTTTGCTTACGGGTTCTGCTTGTGAGAAACAGGCTTTGTCAATTTTTCCGTCTGCTACGTATTTTTTAGCATTTTCATTTGATGTAAAAATCGAATATGTGCATTCGTCATCGCCAGAAATTTTCGACATCAAAAAAACTGCTCCAGCAGAACCTTGACTTACGCCGGTTGGATCTGGAATGGCTTTTAATAAGGAAACAAGACTATTTGTTAGTTCCTGATTTTTGTCTAAAAGGGTAATTCTGTAAACAACTTCTGTAGTTCCAACGGGAAGATCTTCTGTTGGAATCGAAATTCTATCACGCGCAGGAACCATTATTTCTTTTGTAGTGGCTCTTTCTTTGTCCCAGTAACCGTCTTTTTGCGCAAATGCAGTAAAAGAAACAGTAATTAAAAGAGATAGAATTATTTTTTTGAAAGTTTTTCTTCGTGAGGAGGTTTTAATTGCCACAGATTTCACAGATTAAAATGATTTTTACTTTAAAACTCGGGTATTGAAATAACATAGATTGTGCCAAATAACTTCTTATAAAAAGGAATGCCCTAGCCCCGATTAAGGCGGTATCCTTTTTTAGGCAATTTTTCTTTGCCTAAAAAAGATATAGCCGAAAGCGGGATTAGCTCCTTAACCTGCAATTAGATAATTATAATTCTAAAGATTCTCCTATTGGTAAAAGCATTAAATCTTTTCCTTTATCAAAGAATTTACGAATAGATTCTTCATGATTGATTTCGATATAACCGAAAGTATCAAAATGGTATCCTAAAATTTTGTCGCATTCTACAAAATCTGAAGCGATGATAGCATCTTCAACATCCATTGTGAAATTATTCCCAATTGGAAGAATTGCCAAATCAAGCTTTGTGCGAAGCGGAATCAATTTCAGATCGTAAGT
Organism: uncultured Flavobacterium sp.; assembly: GCF_946479975.1. The sequence goes on along the minus strand of NZ_CAMLIX010000160.1, from coordinate 5,016 downwards.
CAATGCGGTATCGCCGGCAATGTAAATGTTTTTATGTTCGCCTTCGATCACAAATCCTCCAGGATTTCCTCCGTAAGATCCGTCAGGAAAACTACTAGAGTGAATTGCATTTACATATTTTACTTTTCCGAAATCAAATTTCCAGCTTCCGCCATGATTCATTGGGTGTGAACTGAAACCTTTATTAGCATAATAAGTTGCAATTTCAGCATTTGAAACAATTACAGCGTTTGTATTTTTTGCAATAGCTTCAACATCTAAAACGTGATCGCCATGTGCGTGCGTCAACAAAATATAATCTGCTTTTAGCTGGTTAATATTTATTGCTGCAGCTTGCGGATTTCCTGTAATAAATGGATCCACAATAATGTTTTTCCCTCCCACTTCAATTCCTAAAGAAGCGTGTCCGTAGTATGTAATTTTCATTTTGTTCGATTTAAAGTTTACTAATTATCTGCCTCCTAAAAATAAGTTTACGATGATGTCTGAAATCAAAGAGATCATACAAACTGTCAATAATATTGAAAGCAAAAAGGTACTTAAAGCTAGTTTTTTTAATTCAGGGTCTAATAATTTAGGATTCTGATTTTTATAGACGGTAATTAAATGTTTAGTTAATGGAATGTAAGCCAGTAAAAACAAATATTGGTCAAAGTTATAATCGCTTAAAATGGCAAAAACAACGACCAAAACCATTGCTGTAATAATCAAGAAAAAGTGATAATTTTTAGCTTTTTGAGCTCCAATTTTTACTACGATAGTATTTTTACCTGCCTTTTTATCAGATTCCTGATCGCGCATATTATTAAGATTTAAAACCCCAACACTCAATAATCCGATTGAAACTGCCGGCAGAATTAATAGCGGATCAACTTCTTTTGCATATAAAAAGTTTACGCCTAAAGTACTTACCAGTCCAAAGAAGACAAATACAAATAAATCGCCCAAGCCTCTGTATCCGTAAGCAGAGTTTCCTACGGTGTAACGAATTGCAGATGCAATTGCAGCAATTCCTAACAATAAGAAAAAGATTGAGTAACCGAAATTATCTTGCCCGAAAGCAAAATAAATTAAGATTATTGCAGATAACAACGTCAATAAAGAGGTTATTATAATTGCCTTTTTCATTGCCTGAGGCGTAATCGCACCACTCTGAATGGCGCGCTGCGGTCCTACTCTGTCAGCATTATCAGTACCTTTTACTCCGTCTCCATAATCGTTTGCAAAATTGGATAAAACCTGCAATCCTAATGTTGTTAAGAGTGCAAAACCAAAAATTTTCCAGCTGAATACTTCTGTTGGTGTATTGATAGTTTCTGTTGGATTTGATAAAGCATAAATACTTCCCACTATAATTCCAGAAACTGATAAAGGCAATGTGCGCAGCCTTGCGGCTTCAATCCAATGTTTCATTATTTATTATTTTAGATTTTAAATTGTAGACTTTAGATTCTTTAAAATTCTGATTTTTAGATTACTTGAATGTCAAATCTGAAATCTAAAATCAGAAAATCTACAATGTTTTATGGCAACCATTTATTTTCGCCAAAATTTGGTTTTCTTTTTTCTAAGAAAGCATTTCTTCCTTCTTTCGCCTCTTCTGTCATGTAAGCTAGACGTGTTGCTTCTCCGGCAAAAACTTGCTGTCCTACCATTCCGTCGTCTGTTAAGTTCATGGCAAATTTCAGCATTTTGATAGAAGTTGGTGATTTTTGTAGAATTTCCTGTGCCCATTCGTACGCAGTATCTTCTAACTCGTCATGCGGAATTACAGCATTTACCATTCCCATATCCATAGCTTCCTGCGCAGAATAATTTCTACCTAAAAAGAAAATTTCACGTGCTTTTTTCTGACCAACCATTTTAGCCAAATATGCCGATCCGTAACCACCGTCAAAACTTGTTACGTCTGCATCTGTTTGTTTAAAAATAGCGTGTTCTTTACTTGCAAGTGTCATATCACAAACTACGTGCAAACTATGTCCGCCACCAACAGCCCATCCTGGAACAACAGCAATAACAACTTTAGGCATAAAACGAATCAAACGCTGTACTTCAAGTATATTTAAACGGTGCTGCCCGTCTTCGCCCACATATCCTTGGTGTCCGCGAGCATTTTGGTCACCACCGCTGCAGAAAGAATAAATTCCATCTTTTGTTGAAGGTCCTTCTGCCGAAAGCAAAACAACTCCAATTGAAGTATCTTCTTGTGCATCGTAAAAGGCTTGGTACAATTCTGAAGTAGTTTTAGGGCGAAATGCATTTCTAACATTTGGTCTGTTAAACGCTATTCTCGCTACTCCGTTGCATTTTTTATAGGTTATATCTTCAAATTCTCTGGCTGTAATCCAATCCATTTTGATTTTTTTTGATTTAATAATTATAGGGTAAAAATAAAGCATTTTTACAATTTTACCTACTCAAATCGGTTTAAGTCTTTACGAAATTGACTTACAATGTTAACAATTGAGACCTGCTTACAAAAAATAACATTTTTTAACATTAGTTTAGAAAAATAATAATTAATTTTACATCCTAGAAATCAATGAGATACATTTTGTTTTATTGATTTAAGATTGATTTTCTTTCACTGATTTATTAACCTAAAAAATGATTTTTTTGAGAAAATTTAAAAAATTTGTCGCTCTATTTTTTAGTGTTTTAAATATCAAACCTGAATTAAACGAGCAAATGATTTATGTGTTTGTCGAAACTTCAAAAAGAAAAAAGTAACACCTACGGTTAAATGTTAGAATTGTATCTATAATTAGTATAGGATTGATAACGAAAAAGGAAAAAGTACTAATTTACACTTTCTAAAAGTTATTTATAAACCAATGGATCTGCCGTGAAATTGTTTTTTTGCTGTCAAGAGAGGTACATCGATTATTTAAAAGACATACCATCAATGGGGTAATTTCAAAAATTTATAAAGCTATTATTCTGAGATGGATTCGAATTATTTTATTTCTGTTTTTTTTTAATTACAATTTTTTTTAAAACTAGAATAAAAAGCGAAAGGCTGCTTGTAATGAGCAGCCTTTCGTGTTGTTATCACTTTGCTGACGCAAAGTAAATTCCAATTTTTTAAATTCCAAATTCCAAAATTTGGTTCGGATTGGAATTTGGATTTTTTACTACATTTTTTTTAAACAAAAATAAAAAGCTAAAATTGCTCGTAAGAACCAGTCTTTCGTGTTTTTATTACTTTGCTGGCGCAAAAGTAAAGTCAATAAAAAAAAATCCAAATTCCAATTTAAGAGTTGGAATTTGGATTTTAAAAAATTGGAATTTTAATATCTTTAATCTTTCACAAGATAAATTCCATCTTCTTTTATTTCAATTAGTTTTTCTTTGTATAAAGATCCAATTGCTTTTTTGAATGACTTTTTACTCATCTTTAAGACTGTTTTAATGTCTTCTGGATGTGAATTGTCATTTAAACGAAGAAAACCTCTGCTTGCTCGTAACTCGCTTAGGATTTTTTCTGCATTTGGTTCAATACTTTCAAAACCTTGTGCTTGAATCGCCACATCTATTTTGTTATCAGGACGAATATTTTTAATGTAACCGCGCATTCTGTCACCCGTTCTAATCGCATCGTCATACACTTCGTCTTTGTATAAAAGTCCTTTGTGCTGTTCGTTTATGATAACATTGATTCCCATATCGGTAATATGAGAAACGATTAAATCTACTTCTTCACCTTTTTCAACAGTTAAATTATCGTTATTTAAAAACTGATTGGTTTTACTCGATGCAACCAAACGATTGGTTTGCTTATCCATATATAAATAAACCAAATAACGTTTACCTTTTTCCATTGGGCGCGCTTGTTCTTTAAACGGAACAAGGATATCTTTTTCCATTCCCCAATCCATAAAAGCTCCAACATTATTGATGTAATTTACTCGTAAAAGAGCAAATTCATTCAATAAAATATAAGGCACTAAAGTCGTTGCAACTGGACGTTGTTCGTGATCCAGATATACAAAAACGATTAATTCTTCTCCAATTTCAAATACTTTTGGTACATATTTATTTGGAAGTAAAACATCATGAATTCCTTCTGGATCATTTTCAGGATCTCCTAAAAACAAACCAACTTGGGTATCACGTAATATAGTTAGGGTATTGTATTTTCCTATTTCTAGCATTTTCTTTTTATTCTAAGTTGATAAGACAACTAAATTCTGTGGCACAAAGGTACAAACTTTGAAAGTAGAAAGAAATTATTTATACAAAACTTAAAATAAGCCCTTTAAACTAAAAATCCCCTTAAACACTTTTAGGTGTAGTAAGAGGATTTTGAATCAAGTCTAATTTTTTTTATTATTTAAATACGCTTTCTTTTTTGAAATGTACTGTAAGTAAATAATAGACAACTGCTCTATATTTATGTTTGTTTGATTTTCCGTATTTCTCCATAACTTCATCAATTCCTGTAGTTAATAACGGACCATCTTTTAAACCTAATTTCTTGATTAAAAAGTTATTCTTAACAGTATCAAGCTCCGATTGCTGTGATGAAGCCACTGTCGACGCATCATCTTTATAAATTGATGGACCACAAGCAATTGTAATTTTAGTTAACAAATCTGCATTTGCTGTAATACCGCATTTTTCTTTTAAATCAGTAGTATACTTCTGAATTAATTCTTCTCTTTTACTCATAACTATAATATTAATTTGAATTTTACGATTCAAATGTATAGTAAAGGAAAAGATAAAACAATAATTTTAACAAAATATTTCTTACTTTTATTATTTTAAGAAACTGAAGTATTGTTTTAAAATAATATCATTCTCGATTGTAGGCGTAAATACTTCTAAAATCGCCGGTTCATCATTTGTTGTATATAATGACTCAATTCCCGCTTCTAAACTTTCATTATCAGAAGCCGTAAAGTAATTCATCTTATACATTTTAGCCAAGTGCTCTGCCGTAAGATTGTGCGACGTTTCAAAATAGGTATTAAAAACTGGTTTTTCTTCATGTCCAGGCAGAATTCTAAA
>NZ_CAMLIX010000159.1 GCF_946479975.1 uncultured Flavobacterium sp. | reverse complement strand
TATGAAGTAACAGTTATAGATGCAAATAATTGTTCGGCAATTGTTTTATTTAAAATAATTAATCCTCCAGCAATTGTAATTCAAACTCCAGCAATAACAAAAGTCTTAATAAATGGGCAAAGTACTGGAGCAATTAGTATGGCCGATGCAATTGGCGGTACAGGAACACTCCAATATAATTGGACATCCAATACTACTGCCCCTATCCCCTCAAACACAAAAGATATTAGCGGACTTAAAGCTGGTGATTATACTTTAACCGTAACAGATGATAACTCATGCAGTGTCAGCCAAACTTTTAAGGTCGAAGAAAATCCAATGATAGAAGTAAAACTAACAGAAAGTTCTGCTATTAAATGTTCTGGATATTTTGATGGAGAAATCACAGCTAAAGTTACTGGAGGCAATAACGATTACACCTATAAATGGTCTAAGTTAGAAGGCAGCGCTTATATAGATATTAGTGACACAAGTAATAAAATATCAGGCAAAAATGCTGGAAAATATAAAGTAATGGTTAGTGATAAAGTTGGTGCGCAAGCAAATGCAGAAATCACACTTTCAGAACCAAATCCGCTAAAAGTTAAACTAGCTTCAAATGTTGGAGATGTTTTGTGTTTTGGAGAAAAAACTGGATCAATTCAAATTAATGTTCAAGGAGGAACAACAGATTACACTTATGTGTGGACAAAAGATGATGATAAGGATTTTGTCGCTTCTTCAAAAGATTTAACGGCAATTTATGCTGGAACTTACAATGTTTTAGTTAAAGACAAAAATAATTGCGAGGTTGATCTTAAAGGGATTAAAGTAGGTCAGCCAAACGCTAAACTGGCTATCAAAACTATTACCGAGAAGAACTTAAAAGGTTTCGAAACAGAAAATGGTATTCTTGAAGTTGAAGGAATCGATGGTGCTGGTGATTACACTTACTCTTGGTCACTAAAAAATTCTGACGTTGTATTTGCAACCACAAATAAAATAGATAAACTGAAAGCTGGTTCTTATGTTGTCACAGTGAAAGATAAAAACCAATGTCCCGTTAGTAAAGATTTCACCTTAACACAACCAGATCTTTTAGAAATTGAAAGTTTAGTGATGAAACAAAATACACAGATAAAATGTCATGGTGATAAAACAGCTATATTAACAGTAAAAGTAAAAGGTGGTGTTCCAGGATATATTTACAAATGGTATAATAAATTGGATAAAACTCAAATTCTATCGACTACTGAGACCACACCTGGTTTAGGGGCTGGACAATATATTGTAGAAGTTACAGACCAAAATACTAACAAGTTAAATGGAGTAAATGAATATACCATCACAGAGCCAGATCCATTAGCAGCTACTTTTACTAAAACAGAAGTTTCTTGTAAAGGCGAAAGTGACGGAACAATAACTTTAAACATAGCTGGAGGTTCTTCTGACTATAGCATTGTCTGGACAGAATCTTCTATTAATAACGGAAAATCTGCAATTTCTGGACTTTCTCATGGTATTTATAACGTAACAATATCAGATAATAATGCTGTTGATTGTAAGATAACTAAAACTATAGAAATTACAGAACCCGCTGTAAGTTTAAATTTTAAAGATAACGAAGTCAAAAACGCTTCTGGTTTTGGATTAAATAACGGAAAAATCACAGTTGAAATAACAGGAGGAACTAAAAATTATTCTTATAAATGGTATAAAAACAATATAGAAATTATTGGTCAAACTCAAGCCATCTTAGACAATCAATTTGCAGGTTCATACCATTTGATAGTTACAGACAGCAAAAATTGTAATCTGGAAAAAACTTTTGAAATTATTCAGCCAAAAAAACTAGAAGTAGCAATTACTATTGCTAAATCTATTGATTGTTTTAATTCAACTGGTATTTTAAGAGCTAAAGCCGAAATTGGAACTGGTGTTCCTACTTAAGAAGGTTTCTACACCTACGAATGGTATAAAGAAAACGGAACATTAATAAACACGACAAAAAATATCGAAGCAATTACTGGAAATATACCAACTGGAAATTATTATGTAACTGTAATTGATTCTAATAATAACAAGACTACTTCTCCTCTATTCGAATTAAAACAGCCAACTCAAATTATTGTTCAAACAACGAACATACAAAATGTTACTTGTTTCGATGGATTTGATGGTGTGGTTGAAATCAATGTTACAGGAGGAACTCCAGATATCATTGGCGGAACGCCTGTTTATACTTATTTATGGAGTAACGGAAGTACAGATAAAAATCAATATAGTTTAAGAAAAGGAAATTATTCTGTAAGTGCATATGATGGTAATTTATGTGTTGGAATCTTAGAAAATATTATCATAGACCAGCCTCAAGATTTTGGATTTGATTTGGATAAAATTGTTCCTACTATTCCAACTTCTGGAAACAACAATGGCGCACTTCATATTGAAATTGTTGGCGGAGTCGCTCCCTACCAATATGTATGTCGAGATAGCAATGGAAAAATAATAAAAGACGTTCCAAACTCGACTTTAAAACAAGTTGATTTTACCAATCTTGCTTCCAGCATTTTTACTGTTTCTGCAACCGATGCTACTGGATGTACAAAATCTACAGAATTTGATTTTAACAATAATGTTCTTGAAATCAGCATTACCCAATCTGCAGAAATAACTTGTAATAATGGTAAAAATGGTTCAATAACTGCAGTTGTAAAAGGCGGTTTCGGTATAAGAACTATTTCTTGGTATAAAAACGGTGTAAAAATTCCTAACGAATCAAATGCTTTATTAAGTAATCTTGAAATTGGAAGCTACTATGCTGTTGTAAAAGACTTCAATAAAGTAGAAGTTACAAGTAAATCAATTGTAATTACACAGCCAGATCCTATTGTTGTTACCTACGTACAAAAAAATGTAAATTGTTTAGGATACAGCGATGGTACAATAACCTTAACTGCAGCTGGCGGAAGCAATATTTTCCAATACCGCTACAAATCTCAAGATACTGGTTACGGTAATTGGGTTGCTTTTGATAATCGTACAGCTTTAATTCCAAATTTAAAGGCCAATATTTACGACATACAAGTTCAAGACAGTAAGGGCTGTAATTATACTTCAGTAGTTAACGTTGAAGTTACAGAACCGAAACAACTTTTAATTAGTCAAAAAACAATAATACCTGCAACAGGTTTCGGACTTTCAAATGGAAGCATCAACATAGTTGTTCAAGGCGGAACAATAAATTACAATTATAAATGGTTTACTAATACAAATATTCCCGTAACAGGAACTACTGCAACAGTTGTAAATCTTCCTGCTGGTAAATATTATGCAATTGCAACAGATGCAAAAGGTTGTTCAATCACATCTGATATTTATGAAATTACGCAACCAGATCTATTAGTGTCTACCATTTCCTCAGTAAGTGCTGTTTTATGTAATGGAGATAAAAATGCAAGTCTAAGAGCTAATGCCTCTGGAGGTATTGCGGGCTACACTTACAAATGGTATTCTATTTTAGATCAGACCGTTTTAGGTACAAATGTAACTCTAGGTGGCCTGGGAATAGGAACTTATTATGTTGAGGTGACAGATACTAAAAACAATATTGCAAAAAGTGATTCATTTATTATTAACGAACCTCAAAAAATAGCGAATACACTTTCTGCAGATTACACGCTTTGCGGTGATGGAAATGATTGGACGATTACACCTGCTCCAACCGGAGGAACAAAACCATACCGCTATTTATGGAATACGGGAGTCACAACTGAAACACTCAAAAACGTATCTCCCGGAACTTATTCTGTAACTGTTACCGATTTTAACGGCTGTAAAACAACTGAATCAATTTCTTTTGTTGCTCCACCACATTTAGATGCTTCAGAAATGATTAAAATGCCGACATGTTATTTAGGTTCTGATGCGAAAATAGTGGTAACTCCAATTGCAGGAACTGCTCCATTTATTTACTTATGGAACACAGGAGAAAAAACAAATACGTTGAGCAATGCGTCTAATGGTGAATATTCTGTTGAAATAACTGATGCTAGAGGTTGTAAAATTTCAAGAAAATACAATGTTGTGGATCCTCCAAAAGACATTATTTACTTAGGTGAAGATGTAACGCTTTGTTATAAGCAAAGCTTGACCATTAATGCGGCAATCGATGATGATAAAGCAACATATCTATGGAGTTCTGACAAAGGGTTTAAAAGCACAAATTCAATAATAACAGTTTCTGAGCCTGCTAATTATACCGTAGTTGTAACAAATAAATTAGGTTGTGAGGCAACAGATACAATTAATATTTCTAGTCAGGAATCTGATATTAGTGCCGAGTTTGCTATGTCATCTCAAGTATTTGTTAATGAGAAATTTATTATTGTTGATATCAGTAATCCAAAAGCAGATAAAATTGAATGGAAATTACCGTCAGAGGCAATTGTTACAACCAATAATGGTGATTACGCAGAAATGACTTTTACAAAACCGGGTGAATATGACATTTCATTAAATACGGTAAAAGGAAGATGTACAGCTTATCAAACGAAAACAATCATAGTTACAGAAGGAGAATATGTTGATCCAGATGAAAGTGATTTACAGAAAAGGTTTGATATGAAACTTTATCCAAATCCATCAAACGGATTATTTACTGTTGATATAACGTTAGATAAAATAATGCCGGCAAGTATCAAAGTCTATAACCTTCATAATAATGTGGTAATAGATTCTAGAAATGAAAATGGAAAAGATGCGTACTCGTTCAATTTTAGTTTAAGCGGACTTTCATCAGGAATTTATTTTGTGTTGTTTGAATCACAGCAGGGAACCAAGTTGAGAAAACTAATTATACAGTAAAGTTTAATTAAGAAGTTAAAAGTCATTTTTTTATATAAAATAGTTCGAAATACAAGGTCTATCCTTCCCTATTTCATTGCCCTGAATTTATCATAATGAGTTTAAAAAGAATATTATTTTTCAGCATACTAATGTACAATACCTTCGGATTTGCACAGAATTTTAATGTTGAAGAATTAGGAAAAGCTAAATTAATAAATGTCTCTGGAGGCGCTTCTGCCAACGGAGTATTTTATTCTGGTAACGCAGCCAGAGAACCTTTTACCTATTTCTTAAACGGAAATATTAATGTGAATGTCGCTGGTTTATACAATATCCCATTTTCATTTTCATATACCAACCAAAAGTTTGGTTATAACAAACCGGTTCTTATGAATCGACTGAGTATTCATCCATCTTACAAATGGATTACCGGACATATTGGAGACGTAAGTATGACTTTTTCTCCATATACTCTTGCAGGATACCAATTTACAGGTCTGGGTGTAGATTTGACGCCGCAAGGCAAATTTAAAATCAGCGCTATGTATGGGCGATTAGTTAGAAGCAGTGAATACGATGCTTTAAACAGCGAACTTGTTCCAACTTACAAAAGAATGGGTTACGGATTTAAAACACAATATGCATTAGAAAAAATAAATCTCGGACTTACCTTTTTTAAAGCCAAAGATGAGTTGAATTCGCTGTCTACTCCTATTCCGTTTGAGCTTGGTGTATCGCCAAAAGAAAATGCAGCAATTAGTTTTGAAACCTCTTTTAAACTTTTCAAAAAATTACAAGTACAAACCGAATTTGCAAACAGCAGCATTACGGAAGATACAAGAGTCACTCAAAACACAAAAGCAGAAAATGCTGCCTCTTTGTTCTTAAACTCTAATACTACAACTTCTAGCTACAAAGCATTGAAAGGACAATTAGTCTATCCTGCAGGAAAAGGAACTTTAGGTTTAGGTTACGAGCGCATTGATCCAAATTACAGAACATTAGGAGGTTATTATTTTAATAATGATTTAGAAAATGTTACTGTTAATGCTTCACAAACTTTATATGAAGATAAATTAAGTTTGAATCTTAATTTAGGTTTACAAAAAGACAACTTAGACAAGCAGAAACAAAGTCAGATGAAAAGACTAGTTTCGTCCATTAGTGCCGATTTCAGAGCTACTCAAAAGTTGAATTTCAACTTAAATTATTCTAATTTTCAGTCGTACACCAACAGCCGAAATCAATTTGACTACATCAATCAAACTTCACAATTTGATTATTTAGATACTCTAAATTTCAGGCAAGTCAATCAAAATGCAGCAATTACGATTAACTATCTTTTAAAGAATAATAAAACACAAAAACAAGCTTTCAATGCAAATTTCAGCATGCAGGACGCGGTAAATCAGCAGCAAGGAAAAACTATTGAGGGTGGCGCCAGTACTTATTATAACACTGGGCTTTCCTATATTTTAGGTTATCCAAAAAAAGATTTAAACCTAACCGCTTCTTTAAATAGCACAATTGGCAAACTCGATACAGGCAATAATTTAATTGTAGGCCCAACGATTGGTGCTACAAAATTATTCTACGACAAGAAAATAAATACTTCATTTTCCACTAGTTACAACACTAGTTTTAGTAATGGAGATAAAATAAACGACATTTTTAATATTCGTTTAAATAGTTCGTACATCTATCTTCAGAAACATAATATGGGATTGAATGTTATTACACTTTTCAGCAGTTCTCAAAATGTCCGTAAAAATGACTTGACAGCAACTTTATCTTATACTTATTCTTTTGATAAAATAAAACTTCGTCCAAAACGTGTGGAAGAAAAACCAGAAGATAACAAAGAAATAGCAGAAAATATTCTAAAAGTTTCGTCTAACGGAATTACATTGGAAGGAACAAAAAGTGAAATCGTTAATAAATTAGAACAACTTCAAAACAATTTAAGCCCCCTGCCTGACTCAGAAGTACAAAAATTGGATAAGCTCTTGGAGGTTGTAAGAATGACTTTAGAAGACAAAGAATTCAAAGAAAAAGTTCTAGATTATCTTGATGCATACAATGCCAATAAAGAAACGATTTCTGATTATAATAATGTATTATTTGAAATTGTTCAGAAATTAAATCGAGAGATCTCTGCAAAAGACGAAAATATCGAACAGGTTTATGTCGCTGCAATCGGTCGTGTCAATACAGACAAAATGCACGGTATAAATACTGAAGAAGCTAAAGACAAGACAGCTTACAACAGATATTTAAAATTAGTTGAAAGAAGTAAAAAAGCAGAGCAGCAGTTAATCAATCACAGATGGATGATGAAAGAATTTGCTCTTCTTGCCAAATTACCAAAAAACGAATTACAGCATAACGAATCAATAGCAGTTTTCAGCAAACAAGAAATTGGCAATTATTTTGAATTTAAAGACAAAAAAAATGTCCAAGAAATAAGCGGACAATTAGAAGAGAAAATGATTCCGTTTTATCATCAGCTTGCATTAGAAAAGGCAGTAAGCGATTCTATCGAATTAAAACATTAAGAAACACAGATTTTAAAGTACAATAGTTATATATACACCCCATGCTAAAAAAACTACAATTTCAACTATTATTAACCCTTGGGTTTTGGCTTTCGGCAATAATTTCTGGTATAGCACAAACTTATCCCGTAACGATTAGCACACAGATTACACAGCCTTCACCAATTTATTTGAGCAATTATGCTGATGCGTCTACCATCAATAGCCCTATAAAAGTGCAGATTGCTTTAAATGATTTAACGATTTCTAATCGACAAATTCGATTAAAATGTTATTTCCAAGGACAGTCTATTTCATTAATGACAAACGATTTTGTAGTTGGAGCACACGATCTTTTTCTAGAAGGCGGAGTACCTATTCAGTTGACTAATATAGATTTGGCACCCTATTTTCAATATCAAAATCTCCTTGGTATTAATCCAAATCAATATGCACAAGCCCTTCCTGAAGGGATTTATTCTTTTTCTGTAGAGGTCTATGATTTTGCAACCAATAAAAAACTTTCAAAGAAAACTAGTGTAACAACTGTTATTTTTCAAAATGATCCGCCGTTTTTAAATCTTCCTTTGAATAATGCAGCAATAATGCAGCAAAATATTCAGAACATCATTTTCAGCTGGACACCTCGCCAAATCAATGTTAGTAATGTAGAATATGAGTTTTCTTTAGTAGAAATATGGGATAAATATACACCTATACAAAATGCATTTGCATATTCTCCTCCTCTATATACTACTACAACACGCACTACTACAGTACAATACGGAGTATCAGAACCACAGTTAATTCCTGGTAAAAGGTATGCTTGGAGAGTAAAAGCAAAAGCACTCTTAGGAGCAGAAGAAATTGGGGTTTTTAAAAATAACGGATTCAGTGAAATTTTCTTTTTTGATTACGAAGTGTTTTGTACCGCTCCTCTAGCAATAAACGTAGATGGAATTAGCGAAAATCAAGCTAAAGTATCTTGGTCAGGAAATATCGATAACTTTGATTATCAGGTAAATTACCGCGAAAAGAATGCAGATTCTGAATGGTATAAAGTAGTCACTCCAAGAGAAAACGTAGTTATTACCAATCTTAAACCCAATACAACCTATGAATATAGTGTTGGCTCATCTTGTGATGTTGGAAAATATACTCACAGTACAGTTAAAGAATTTAATACACTTGTTAGAGATGAAATTGCTTTTCAAGGCTGTGGTATAAAACCCGATCCTGCAGATTTAGCAAACAAGACACCTTTAGCAGAACTTTTTCCAAATGATGTAATTTCAGCTGGTGATTTTCCTGTAGTTGTGCTCCATGCAACAGGAAGTAACGGATCTTTTTCAGGTGATGGGTATGTAACATTTCCTTTCATAGAAAAATTCAGATTATTAATTGACGCTGCCGATGCACTTGCTGAAGGAGATCAAGATGATGACACAAAAGCAAAATTTAATTTAAGCGAAAATACTCGTATCCGAATTACATTCAATAACATCGGACTGAATACTGATTTTAAACTGATTTCAGGAGAGATTATCGCTGCATATGATCCTGAATGGAAAGGTATGATCGATGGTGATAAAATTATCACTGATGTATTTGGTAGCGATGGAAAACCTAAAGAAGGGACATTAGGTTATGTTGTAGAGTCTGCAACTTTAAATCCTGATGGGAGTGTTACCATAAAAGGAGAAAATGGAGCTATCACTCCAGTCCCAAAATCACCTTATAATCAGGTCTACACCGATAAAAATGGAAGTACCGTTACAATTCCCGCAAATGGAAAAGGAGAACCTGTAATTACAAAAGCTGCAGATGGAGGAAAAGCTGTCGCGTCAAATACCAATGGGGTATCTAGCAATGGTGATGTCACTCAAATATCATCTAAAGATGTCCAGATTACTTTTTCAAATAGCATTTCGAACAGCAGTGATAACAATAAGTATGCTTATGACAGATTGCCTGTAAATGGAGCACCAAAGATTTTGCAAACCTACGAAACAATTGATATTGCTACTGGGGGCACTTATAATGTTGATTATAAAGCAGTATCTGATTTATTCAATAATCATCAAGAGTACGTCTATGCCGACGGTAGTTTTAAAAATGGAAAAACAAAAGATGACATTATTTTTAAAACCAGTGCTGGAGAAGAAGTCGATTTTGAATGGATAAGTGACTCGAAAGCGGCAATAAAACTTACCAAGAAATTTGATTTCGGCAAGTACAGTATAATTGCAACCGTTAAAGGTAAAGAAGAAAAAGACCCGCAAGATCCAAGTAAAACTATTCAAAGTAAATCTGAGATTGCTGGTAAAGTAAACGTTTGGGATTTAACTCAAAAACCTGCAATAAATGTAACATTTATAAGCATTAACGGTGCCGTTACACCAGATGTCGATAAAGCAAAAGAAGAACTCAACGATATCTATAACAAGGTTGGAATTCAATTTGAGGTTCGTATAAAAAAATTAAATAATATTACCCTTCCGGACGAAATCAAATGTGGAGATAGCGACATTTTTAATGTTTACACAGAGGATCAAAATAGTATTATAAATCAGATAGAATCTAGTACAGATTTCATATATAATGATAAAACTTACTATGTTTTATACACTGGAAAAGCTGGTCAAAACTCTTATAAAGGTTTTATGCCTCTTGGAGGTCAATACGCATTTGTATTTAATAATGGAGACTTAAGAACAGCAGCACACGAATTAGGGCACGGAATTTTTGGACTAAAGCATCCTTTCTCAAATATAGGAGAATCAGGAAAAACAAATCTTTTAATTGATTATGGAAATGGTACTGTTTTATCTCATAATGATTGGGAGGTTATTCATAGTGGCGGATGGAAGTTTTATGGTTTTCAAAAGAGTTCTTCTGGGGCTGCATCTTTAATTACAACTGAGTTTTTAGAAGGAAAAGAAAATTTAAATCAAACTGTATTTACATTCGCAGGAGTATCAAATAGCATTTTTTATTATAAAGGATATCAAATTACTTTTGATCAAAAAAATGTTCGTTTTGATGTTGCCAAATCTGAGTTTACTATTATAGAAGAGAAAGTAGAAAAAAAAGTAATAATACGATATCTTAAAAATCCATCGCCTGGTCAAATACAATTGGTGCTTTGCTATGTAGATGAGTTAAACAAGATTGCGAAAGATACTGAAGGAGCAAAACCATTAACCGAGAAAGTCCATTATAAAAAAGCTATAATAACAAGATATGAAAATACGCTTCCTGTTGCTGATTTTGCTCAATTAAATGATAAAATTAAAGACCTAGGCGCTGCAAAAATTAGCATAATACAAAACTTACTTAAGTCTCTTCCTCTTAATGAAATTGCCGAAATCTGTGGAAACACTGGAAAATGCTATGATATATTTAATAAGCAATATACATCAGCAGAATGGGATGAAATAATTAAGTTCTTAGAAAACAAAAAGAATCAATCTGTAATCAACCTAGAGAGGCTTAGTGTAAATGAACAATTACTTGCGATAAAAAATTTATTAGATAGTGAACAAAATTTAGATAAAATATGTCGATTAATATTAAGTAATGTTAAAAGTACTAATAGAACTCTTGAATATCCTAATACCTTTAAAATTGAATATTTACAAAATTCTTCAGGTACAGAAAGTTTCAGAATTGAACTTCTGGATAATTTTAGAATTCAAAATGTTGAAAAGACTTTCATTTTAAGCTGTCCCGCTAATCAGGACATTACCAATAATGATAGTATTGAATTTCAAATATCTCTTAGTACGTCACAAGAAAAACTAGCAACTAAACTTCGTAAAGGAACCTCAGCAGCTGAAGCTTTATCAAATTTAATTGGCAAATCAGTTTTGGTAGCATCAGTTGCAATACCATCCATATACGTTGCTGCAGAATATTATTTATCCGCAGAAGCGTATACTTTATCTTTGGAATATTTAGGCTCACAAAACAAAAAATGCTTAGAGAATCTCGCTTTTGATATAGGGTTACAAGTTATTATAAATAATTTAGTAGCTGAGTACAATGGAGTTGGTATACCAACTTCCTATATGAGTCCATTGGTTAGTTGTGCTAGTGCTTACTTTTCAAATATAGGATGGAAAGAAACTTGTTCATTTGGAGCTATTTCAGTTTTGGGTGACACCGTATTACGCAATGTCAGAGAAGGAAATACTAAAGAATTTAAGAGTACCATAGAAGAAGCTGCTGTAGCTTGTGCAGTCGGTGCGGCTTTACATCAAGTTGTTTCTGGTGTTTATGTAAATGCAGTAAAAGAATCTATTCAATGGTATTATATTAAAAATCTTTTAACTAAAACCTTAGACAACAGCAAAAAAGCAATTATTGTAAGGTTTTTTGTAGCATCAGAAAAATTTATTTCACGTGAATCACTTGCTACAATTATAAACAGTAGCAAAGATGATGTTTCAGTAATAACACAAAAACTTGATGATTATAAATCGCTAGGCAATACCATT
>NZ_CAMLIX010000158.1 GCF_946479975.1 uncultured Flavobacterium sp. | reverse complement strand
TAGATTTTTTGGGCGCTGCAAAATTAAGGCTTTATTCTTAAAAAATGGTGTCCAATTTGTTATGAAAAACAGATATTATTTCGCATTTTAAAAAATAAAAAAATCCGACTTATTTTTAGTAAATCGGATTTTGAAATTTTATTGAAGTAATGGGAGTAAATGTTCCCATTTTAGTTCTTTAGCAAAATCAAATGCCGTTTTGCCACTTTCGGTTTTAGCATTTTTGTCTGCGCCAGATTCCAGTAAAACTTCAACAGAAGTCTGGTTTCCTGCTATTGCTTCGCGATGCAAAAAGGTGTAGCCTAATTCGTCTGGGCTGGTTACTTCCTCTGGATTATTTTTCACAAAATCAATAAGACTTTCTTTCATGTTTTTGCTCATCGGATGTTCAATTAGATTTTCTGGTTTTTCTTTTTGTTCGTTAACCACCAAAATATCATTAAAATCGCCAAAATCTAATCCCCAAGCTTCATCATGAGATTCTCTTTCTTCGTCGCTCATTTCAGAACGCATTGCCTGGATAGTAAAAGCGCCGTAAGTCTTTCCATCAATTGCAAATAACCAATCACTAATTTGATTGATCGGAATTTGTATTTCGTCGCCGTTGGCAACATTTGTCAATTCATCTGGATCGTTTACCAAAACACCGTATATATTTTCTCCATCAAAATTCACATCGTTAATCCACATATGTTCTACTACAGTTTCGCCGTCAATATCTTGCGTAAAAGCGAGTTTAACACAGGCAACATCTAATCCTGGAACTATGCGTCGGTATTCCCAAGACAATTCTCTCCAGAAATATTTAAAAGTTTCCTGCGCTTTTTTGTAAGCCTCGATCATTTTTGGATTTTCTCCGTCGGCGAAGAATATTTTTGTTTCTTCCATTATATATTATTTAATTTTAATTCAATTACTATAAAAATAAGAAATTTATGACGATTAAAAAGTTTTCTAATGTCAAATTTTGAACAACTTTTTTTGTCGTCTAATTTTGTGTAAAATGTAAAAAGGGATTTGTAGGTTGATGTGACAAATTGTTAATTTTCTGTGTAGAATATAGTGTTATTTCTCTCTTCTTTCGAAATGACAAAATTACGGACACCTTTGAAACGAAATCCTGAGGTAATATTGTATGTTGGATGAAAAAAAAAATCCGATCTGCTTTCACAAATCGGATTATAACGAAGATTTAATTTGATTTATTTCGCTGCCAGAACTGCTGGCGGTGTCCACTCATTTTTAATTGTTTTTTCTTGTGGTCCATAACATCTAAAATACAAGCAGAATATACCTTTAGGACATGGCAGCCAATTGGCTTTTTTATCTCCAGCCGGTTCAGAATTTTGAACGTATATAGTAAGCGAGCCGTCAGCATTATATTTCAGATCTTTATTTTTTGTTCCAAGAGAATAACGCTTAATTGGGTTTGGAGAAAAGAAATGATGTTCATCGTACAACGTCAATGACCAAAAACCGTCTACAGGAGGCATTTTATCTTTTGCAAAAGTCACTGTATATTGACCTGCACCATTTAATCTTGCACCTTTTGAATCAAGATCTTGATAAAAATACTTGGTTTCTTCTTTTGCATTTACCAAAATGTTTGATTTTGCCATAGCGGTACGCGTAAAATAATCTGTTCCAAAAGCAGCGCAGTTATCAGCAGTTGTCCAATTGTCGCTAAGCGGAATTCCCCAGTTTCTGAATTGCAGTAAAGGATCAACTAGCTCTTGATCAGCTTTATGAGCCTCTTCTATTATCGCTTTTTTTAAGGCTGGATCTTTCTTTGCAGCTTCAAGCACGGCAAGTATTTGTGCATAACGAGATTCTTCGCCTGGCAATGGAGGAGCATCTTTTAAGACAATCGGAAGCTCATCAAAAAATTTATCAGGAAATACCCATTTGGTTTCGCTTTTTCCATCATCCTTGGTTGGAGAAGTAAGAGCTGGAAGTTTACTCCAATCCTGTGTTTTTTCTTTGCCATCAAATTTATCGAGAGCATATACATCAATTTTATTGATAATAGATTGTACTGCTTTTTTATCTGCAGGCGTATCATCTTGAAAAACCCTCGGCACAACAAATGCTGTTCCTGTTTTACTGCGAAAAACTTGTGTGATTCCTTTTGGGGTTTCTCCTTTCCAGTTTGGCCCTACAAGTAAATAAAAGCCTGGTTTGGTGCCGTACATTTTACCAAGCTTTGCAAAAGAATCGGTTCTAAGGTCGACCACTTGATACACCCAAAAACGATCGCCAAAATCAGGTACCTGAATCACTAACGGTGTTTCGTCTAAAGCTGCAATTGCTGCGCCATACACAACATCTTGATTTGGACAAGCCACCCAGCGTTGTTCTGGTTGAATATAATCGTGCAGCATGGCTAATGAATTTAGTGGTGCAAATGGTAAAACGCCGTTCATTAACCCAACTTTTGGAGCTTGCTTAAAAGCCAGACGGCGATTGTAAATATTTTCTAAAGGCCATGCCCAGAAATAAGCATCTCTCGCCACTTGTCTGGCATACGATTCTGTAATCTTTACATTAATATCAGGCCCAGACGGAAGACTTGTGGAGTCCTGCTGTACTTTTTCTGTTTCGGCCGCAGTTGCTTGAACAGTATCGTTTTCTGTGTTTTTTTTGCATGAAACTAAAAGAAATACTGAAATCAAAAGAAAGGTTATCTTTTTCATAGTTTAATTGTATAAAGTTTATTTTTTATTTTACTTTTTCAATATCATTTAGTTTCCAGCTTTGATCGTAAAGGTTTGGCGTTGGACCATAAAAACGAGCCAAAATTTCAAATTTACCTTTTGGATCTGTTGGAACCCAGTTAGATTCACCGCTTGGAGGAGGAGTTGGGCCAAAATATAGATCTACACTGCCATCGCTGTTTGTTTTAAGTCCTGGTGTTTGTGATGAACGGCCAGCCCATTTTTGATTGCGAATGAAAGTATGGGTTTCACGATCATAAACTGTCATTGACCAATATTGTTTTACAGGAACTTTGGCAGGAACATGAAGTTTATAATTAGAATTTCCATCAAGTGGATTTCCCTCTTTATCTACAATCTGCATCAAGTAATACTGAGATTCTCCAATGTGTTTCGCGCTGAAAAAGATAACGGTGTAAATCATTCCTCGATTGTCTATTGGGTAGGAGTCGGCTACATTATAATTTGATTTTAAATTTTCAGCAAATTCAGGAGTAGCAGGAAAAACCCAATGTGTATCTTTAAAAAATGGAGGCTTTTTTTCGTAGCTTTCATTAAGCCATTTTTTTGCTGTTTTAATAGAGGCAGCAAGAATTTCTTTTGTTCTTGCGTCTGGGCTGTATGTTTTTCCTCTTTGTATTCCAATTGTTTTAAGCGGATCAATTAATGCTCTATCTCTTTCTAGCCAAGGTTCATCTTGGACTATTTTATTTAAAACGTCGTAAAAACTTGCATCATAACGGATGCCTGAATCGTATACTTTTTCGCTCGCGTCAACAAAAACGGTAGTAGGATTGTTTGAGGCTTCGCTTAATGGATACACTTTAATTCGTTTAGAATAAGCGACTGCTGTTGCCACATCTTGTGCACTGCCGCTTTTAAGTACAGAACGCAATAAGGCATATCCTCGATAGGTATCAGACTGCAACGGAATATAACCAGCTGGAATTTTGCTTTTGTCATAACCTGGAGGTAAAAACAGATATTTTCCTCCTTTGCCTTTGTCAACTCCACCGGGGCCAACATCTTCTAATGAATTTTGCCAGTACGTCATCACACTTCCGTTGAAAACGCCATCGTCTGCAGGTGGAATTTCGAGTACAACTGGTCCAACTTTTTCGGTATTAAAAAATGGCATTAAATAAATTACATCTGGATTTGGTGTTAAAGTCTGATTTTTCCAATCGAGTAATTTTGGCCAAATTACAACTTGATTGTAACTGCCATTGATATTGGCAAAAGCATCATACATTAATTGAAAATTTACTGCGGGCATTCCCCAAATAGCAGCTTCAATTCCACGCAGGTACAGAATTTCTTCTTGAACATTAGCGGGTTTAAAAGCTGTAGTTGTAGAATCTTTACTAGCAGTATTTTCTACATTTTTTGTTGTTTTTTGAGTACAAGCTGTCAAAAACAACAGAGACAGCAACAATAGAAGTGCTTTTTTCATTTTGTCAAATTATGGTTAATACTAATTTACTATTGAGTTTTTACTTTGAATTGTGTAATTCTAAAATGAATACTGAATGCGTAACCAGATAGAGAAGGCTGGGATTAATCGTAATTTTGGCTTGTAAGGAAAGAAAATGAGTTATTGGAGTTGTAATAAAATTTCTTGTAATTCCTTGATATATAATATTGAATTAAAAAGCGATGTGATATTTTGAATAAATTTATAAATAAATTCTGAATTATTGTAAAAAAAAATCCGACTTACAAAAGTAAGCCGGATTTTATAAATTGAAAATTATATATAACTCAGTAAAGATAAACGATTGTAAATCTTTACTTTGTATATTTTACAAGTGAATTACTTCGCCGTAAGCATCTGCAACAGCTTCCATAACTGCCTCGCTCATTGTTGGGTGAGGGTGGATCGATTTTAAGATTTCATGACCTGTAGTTTCTAGTTTACGAGCTACAACTGCTTCTGCAATCATGTCTGTAACACCAGCACCAATCATATGGCATCCTAACCATTCTCCGTATTTAGCATCGAAAATTACTTTTACGAATCCGTCAGCAGCTCCGGCAGCTTTTGCTTTTCCAGAAGCTGAGAATGGGAATTTACCAATTTTTAATTCGTAACCTTTTTCTTTTGCTTGTTTTTCTGTTAAACCAACAGAAGCGATTTCTGGAGTTGCATACGTACAACCAGGAACGTTTCCGTAATCGATTGGGTCAACGTGTAAACCAGCGATTTTTTCTACACAATTAATTCCTTCAGCAGAAGCAACGTGTGCTAAAGCCTGCCCTGGAGTAACATCTCCAATTGCGTAGTATCCTGGAATATTAGTAGCGTTGTAAGCATTAACTAAGATTTTATCTCTGTCAACTGCGATACCAACTTCTTCTAAACCAATGTTTTCAATGTTTGTTTTGATTCCAACTGCCGAAAGTACGATGTCAGCTTCAAGAATTACTTCTCCTTTTGCTGTTTTAACAGTTGCTTTTACTCCGTTTCCAGAAGTATCAATTTTTTCTACAGAAGAATTAGTCATGATTTTTACACCCGCTTTTTTCATAGAACGCTCCATTTGTTTAGAAACGTCTTCGTCTTCTACAGGAACAATATTCGGCATAAATTCTACGATAGTAACATCAGTTCCCATTGAGTTGTAGAAGTGAGCGAACTCAACTCCAATTGCTCCAGAACCAACAATAATCATAGATTTTGGTTGTGTTGGCAAAGTCATTGCCTGACGGTACCCAATTACTTTTACACCATCTTGAGGTAAGTTTGGTAACTCACGAGAACGAGCACCAGTTGCGATGATAATGTGATCAGCGCTGTATTCTGTAACTTTATTGTCTTTATCAGTAACGTCAAGTTTTTTTCCTGGTTTTAATTTACCAAAACCTTCAATAACGTCAATTTTGTTTTTCTTCATTAAGAATTGAACTCCTTTACTCATTCCTTCAGCAACACCACGGCTGCGTTGAACAACTGCTGGGAAATCTTTATCAAATTCAGAAACTTTCAATCCGTAGTCAGAAGCGTGTTTTAAATAATCAAAAACCTGAGCAGATTTTAAAAGTGCTTTTGTTGGAATACATCCCCAGTTAAGGCAAACTCCACCAAGACTTTCTTTTTCTACTACAGCTACTTTAAAGCCTAATTGAGAAGCTCTAATCGCTGTTACATATCCTCCAGGACCACTTCCTAAAACAATAACGTCGTATTTCATTTTTTGTGTTTTTAGTATTAACTATCGAAAAATGAAGTCTACAATTCCGAAACTCATCTTTCGATTTATTCTTTTGTTATTTGTGATTGCGAATTTAAGGATTTATTTTATATGTACACCTGAAATTTTGTTTTTAAAGCCACAGTTTTTGGTCTTTTCACAGAAACTGAAGTAATTGTGAATTGTATATTGTGAATTATGAAGTGAATTTTGAGATTTTGGCGATAAATCTGAAAAAGTTGTGAATTTGGACTTATCTATGAGTCATTGCAAAAAAAATTAACCACAGATTACAGGATTAAAATGATTTTTTACAATCTGTGTTAATCTGTGTAATCTGTGGCTTTTATATTTTGATGTTGGTGCGGAATAACTTTGCGCGGGCTTCGACTTCGCTCAGCCTGACAATCAATCATAATTGACAATTAATTATTAATAATTAACCATTAACAACTAACCATTAACAATTAAACCTTAACGTGTCCCCAGTTTTCTCCGCTGGCAATTCTTCTGATTTGCATTTCGCTTACGCCGAATTGTTTCGCAATCATTTTAAGACGAGTTTTTTGTTCTGGTCTTGCTAGGATTTTTTTAATCAACATTACTTTGGTAGTTGTTAATTTTCGTCCGTCTGATTTTAGATTGTGTTCTATTAGATTTTTTTTAGCTTGTATAACTCGTGGACTTTTCCGGCTGTGTGCCATCATTTCCTGTTTGGTCGCCCAGCGTAAATTACTAATGTAGTCATTGCTTCTGTTGTAATCCATATGAAGTACATACGTTTGTTCTTCAGAATCTTTTGGAAGAAAATATTGGGCAACTAATTTATATAAGAAGAGATATTTGTTAACGATTTTGTCGTCTTTTTTAACCTTAAAACGGAAGGTGGGGTATCCGTCACTTAAACCGCCTTTTAAAATGCGGCCATTTTCAATTTCGTCGGTAAAACTTATTAATCGTCCTCTGTTCGAAATTGCGTATTTAAGTTGTAATGAGGCGTTTATTTCTATTTCTTTAAACTGTTCGTCGGGATAAAATCTATTTTGTGGCATATTCGTTTCATTTGATTTTTTAACTTCTGTATACTCAAAGATAAATAATAAACGAAAGAGGAGCCCTATTTTGTTGATTGAGAAATGTCAATTTTATGATTTCTATAACGCATATTTAACGTTTTGAAATTTTTTTGACAGTTTTTAATCGGATTTTAATTCACAAATTATCAATTATTCACAAAATTGCTTTTGACTAAAATTTCAATTTTAAGATAAATTTATTGATCGAGCCAGTTTTTGAAATTGTTAATCTCCTTTTTACTAATAAAAATTGGATCATTTTCTACAGAAGGAACAGTCAGAATAAGTTCGACTTTTTGAGGAGAGTGTTTTAAAACTTCTTTTATACTGTTTCGATGCACAATATATTTTCGGTTTATTTTGAAGAAATGAAAAGAATCGAGACTGTTTATAATGTCTGTGATGGTGCTACTATACAAATAGCTGTTGCCCGATTTTACATAAATAAATAAGTGTTTACCAGTGGCGGCGAAATAAGTGATTTCTTTTTCGCTAACAGAAATTAGTTTATAACCATGATTAACTAAGAAATGACGCTGTATTTTATTGTTTTCTGGATTTTCTATAGCGACTAATGATTGAAGTGTAGCATCGCTGTTAAAGCTGTCTTTTATTTTTTTGAATTTATGAAGTGCTTCCAGTAATTCTGATTCTTCAAATGGTTTTAAAAGATAGTCTATTGTAAAATGTTTAAAAACAGAAATAGCGTAAGAATCGTAAGCTGTAATAAAAATAACAGGGCAGGCGACGATTGTTTTTTCGAAGATTTCGAGACTTTTTCCATCTCCTAAATGAATGTCCATAAAAGCGAGATCGACTTTATTTTCGCTAAAAAAAATAACCGCTTCTTTTACAGATTTTAAAACGCTGATTTCTAAAATCGGTAAAATATCCTGCTGCTCTAAAATAGACTTTAAATAACTAGAAGCTAGGTATTCGTCTTCGACTATAGCGATATTCATTTTGTGGACATTTGTTTTCTGGTATTAGCTGCAAATATAATTGAGAAATTAGTTTTTGCAACAAAAAAAAGGCCCAGCTTAAAAACTGGACCTTCTTAAAAAACAAATAGGTATTATAGATTGGGGTTGTTCAATCTCGCGCTTGATGGATAAATTATCGTGTATCGCGGATCATTTTGTATTAAAGTATAATTTTCACCACCGAAATTGTGATTGATTTGTTTTTGATTTGTTCTTCTCAAATCAAACCAACGTTGTCCTTCAACAGGAAATTCACGTTGTCTTTCTGCCAAAATGAAGTTTGTCAAATCAGTAGCATTCATTGCATTAATGTTACCTTCAAGTTGTGTATATGCAGTAACAGTATATCTGTTTTTGATGAAACTTAAAAGTGTAGTTCTAGCATCTCCAAGATTGTTTAGTTTTGTTGCAGTTTCTGCTTTTGTCAAATACAATTCAGAAGTTCTAAACGTACATTTTTGATCATCGTTACCACCTTTTTGAATTCTGAAACGGCTTCCGCTTGCTAAGAAGTAAAGAGGAAAACGTAAATCTGTTGTTCTATTGTACGCCGCAAGTAATTCTGGTGAAGCGTATGATAGACCTTTAATTGCGTTAATATATGCATCTTCTAAAGCTAAAATAGATTCTTTTGAATCATATTTTGTTGCAAAAACCGAAGTAGCTTTTAAGTCAACTAAGTTGCTGTTGATTGCTAATGCTTTGTTTGCAGCATCAAAAGACTTTTGCCATTGTTGTTGGTATAAATAAATACGGCTTTCTAAACTGTATAAAGCAGTTTTTGTGAAACGGTAATTTAGACCTTTTGGTTGAGTCGTTAAATTGATTAATTTTTCAGCTTCCTGTGTATCAGCAATAATTTGATTGTAGATTACTTCAACACTTTGAGGAACAAAAACCTGCTCTAAGTCAATTTCTAAAGCCAATGGTACTCCTTTGTCTGATGCAGCAGTTGCAGCATTATAAGGTTTTCCGAAAAGGTTAACCAAATCAAAATAAGCCATTGCTCTTAAAGCGTAAGCTTCTCCAATTAATTGGTCTTTTTCTGGAGAAGAAGCTAACTTTTTTGATGCTTCATTGATTACTACATTCGTATAGAATATTACCGAGTATAATTCCTGATAAGGGATATCTTTTGCAATACGATCTGGATTGGCATCATTCCAGATAAACGAATCTTTGTAAACATTGACTTCGTCATTAAACTCATTCAATGTTATTTCGTCTGTACGAAGTGCTGTCATTGCTTTGTGTTCAGGATATTTGAAATATCCTGAAGTTAATACTGCACGAAACTGATCTTGTGTTTCTGGAATAACGCGTCCAACAGGAGTAATATCCAGATATTCATCGCAGCTTGTTACTGTAACTGCAGCAACAAAAAGTAATATGTATTTTGAGAATTTTTTCATCTTTAGTTTTATTAGAAAGTTACATTACATCCAATAGTGAATGATTTAGGAACTGGCTGTGCATAAATGTTTCCGTAAGTTTCAGGATCAAAATATCCTTTAAAATCAGAGCTGATTACAAATAAGTTTCTTGCTTCAACATTAAGTCTAATGCTTTGAATATTGATGTGATCTGTAAATGTTTTAGGGAATGTGTAACCAAAACGCATACTACTCAATCTCATATAATTCATTTCACTAACATTTGTGTCTAAATAATTATTCCAGATTAATGGCGTGTTGTTAGCAAACCATTGGTATGCCATCCAAGAATCTCCTGTACCTGACTCTTTACCATTAATTCCAGGTAAATTTGAAGAAGTATTTGTTGGAGACCATGCATTTAAAATATCTGTAGTATAATTTTGTCCTCTGTCTACTTGAGTTCCGTTATATGAAGGCGTTTTTACAACAGTTTGTTTTAAATTAAATGCTGCTGCAACTGTAAAATCAAAATTATGTACTTTAATAGTATTCGTAATACCACCTGTAAATTTAGGATCTCTATCTGCTAAGTACACAAATAAATCTCTGTATTCTGCTGGAGTCAATCTAGATTCTGTAAGTTCTCCAGGTAGGAAATCAGCATAAGGATCGTACAATTTGAAGAAAGTCTGCGCATTTACTGTTTCGCCGCTTTTATTAACAAATAAAGGATATCCATTTTCATCTATACCGTTTGTTTTTAATCCAAAAACTGCATTTACAGGACGACCTTCTCTACTTGGTAGAAAATCAGTATCACGTACTTCAATACGATCTACGTTGCTTTTATTATGAGAAAAGTTAATACTTGTGTTCCATTGGAAATTTGGACGATCAATGTTTCTTGTTGACAAAGTAATCTCAAAACCTTTATTAGTTACTTGTGCCCAGTTCATATTGCTGTAATCAAATCCATTTTCGAAAGGAAGCGATCTAAAACCAATTAAGTCAGAACTTTTTCTTCCGTAAAAATCAGTTACAATGCTGATACGGTTATTGAATAATCCTAAATCAACACCTAAGTTAGTATTAGTTGTTTTTTCCCAACGTAATTTATCATTTGGTGGACTTTCAACAGAAATGATCTGCTCTGTTTGTCCAGGTAAAATACTTATATTTCTATAAGTTCCTACAACAAAAGGAGATGTGTTTTTATCAATATTACCTTGTAAACCGTAAGAAGCACGGAATCTTAAGTTAGATATTGTTAAGTTATCTTTTAAGAAATCTTCTTCAGAAACAGTCCAAGAAGCAGAAGTTGACCAAAGTGGCAAATATTTGTATTTTGGATCTACACCAAATAAATCTGAACCATCATATCTAACACTTCCAAATACACTGTATTTTCTATCGTAAGTGTATGAAGCTGTTGCAAAAAATGAAGCAAATGCATTTTCGTTTTCTAATTTCTGATAAGGTCTGTATATCGCATCGTTAGCATAAGTAGCATTTGGAAACATAATTGGCTTAGTAGTCAAAGTGTTTTTATCAAATCCAAAACCTTTTGTAGAAACAGTAGTAGAATAATTTCTTCTTAATTCATTACCAACCATAAATTCAACTTCGTGTTTTTCTCCAAAAGTTTTAGAGTAATTCACCATTGTTTTTAGATTGTATTGAAAAAAGTCTGTGTTTGAGTTTTGAATGATACCACCAGCAGGTAAGAAATAATTGAAAGCGCCGTTTGTAAAGTAACGAGATCTTTCTCTTTCTTTTCTAGTATAATATGTGTCTTGAGCAGCATATTTTTCGCTAGATGAATTGTCTAATTGTAAACCTAACTGAGAAGTTACTTTTAAATCTCTAGTAATTTTGTACTCAGCATCTAATAAGGCTTTTACAGCTCTTGTTTTTAAATCGTAAGAAGTGTTTGCTCTTTCTTCTAAAATATTGAAAGGCACATAACGCTCTGAATAACCAGTAATATCTTGATCATATTTGTAACTACCGTCTGCATTGTAAGGAGTCAAATATGGATTTACGTTTCTTGAGTAATTAGTTGGGTTAGTGTAAGCATCAGTATCTGATACGTAAGATGTTGATTTGTTTTCAGAACCAAAGATTCCAACTCCAACTTTGAATTTATCTGTGATTTCGAAATTGTTTTTCAAAGTTAAATTGTAACGTTTGAAGCCAGTTCCAATAACAGTTCCTTTCTCATCATAATAACCTAAAGAGAAATAGTAATCTGATTTTTCTCCACCTCCAGATAAACTTAAACCGTGCTGCGTATTGATTGCAGTTTGGTAAATTAAGTTACCCCAGTTGGTGTTATTGCTTCTTAAAGCATTGATAGATTGTTGTGTCGTAGGACTTAAGGCAGCAAAACCACCAGCTCTGTAAGCAGCTAATTCATTTGAGCTGTTAAGAATACGAGAAATTTCTCCAGCGTCGCTTCTGTACGTTAAATCAGCACGACTGGCCATGTCAAGTTCTAAGTCAACTTTTTGGCTTCCGCTCATTAAGTTTAATTTAGAAAAATCAGGTCTTTGTGTAATAAAAGTGTTCGTGTTTAGGTTTACCACCATTTTACCACTTTTACCTTTTTTAGTTGTAACTACGATTACACCATTTGCAGCACGAGCACCATAA
>NZ_CAMLIX010000157.1 GCF_946479975.1 uncultured Flavobacterium sp. | reverse complement strand
CTACAACCGATTTGAGTGCATATGCTGTACTCGAATTGACTAATGAAAATGAACTTACCAAAATTCCTGAGCTATTATAAACATTGCAAGTTCCTGGTGCTGTGGCTGTAACTTGCGGGGCTACAATTGTAATATAACCGTTGCTATATGGATTTGGTGCAACCGTAATTTCATAATTGGTTTGTGGTGTTGTATTAGTGCAGTTTGTTAAATTTAAAGATACAGAGTTACCATAAGATGTTCCTGTAACGGAATTTGACAAACAACCTGAACCCGAAGTCGTATAGGTTATATCATATAAAAAATAAGGCTGTCCGTTTAGTGGTAATTTTAATTCGAATACATTTTTAGACGTTTGAGTAATTATAATACTTGAGTCTGGTATTGTTGGCGCGATACTAAAATTGGTATTGGGACTTGGATTTGGTGTTGTGGCAACATTTAGGGTTATAATATGATATTGCGGTGTACAATAATCACTTGTTTTAGTTACCAAATAACTTGGTGGCGATGGAAGTGTTGGAGATATAAAATTAAAGTTTGGTGTGGTATAGATAACCGTGCCAGCTAAATTAAATGTAGCATAAATATAAGATGGTGCGTTAATTATATTTCCCGATTTCACCACTACTTTACTAAGAGATTTTGGCGTTGGATCTCCTGAAAAAGTAATTCCAGAACCACTACTTGCATACCAAGTTACAGAATCATAACTATTTATATTTGGAGCATTTTGAATTGTATAAGTAGGATTACTGGATATACAATAGGGATTGTTACCGGAAATATATTGAGCTTGTAATCCAGAAATTATTAAAAGAAAAAAACTGGTTAGAAAAATTAGATTTCTTTTAAGTGAACTAACCTTCGAAAAGTAATTGTTTTTCATAATTGTAATTTTTTAGTGTTAAAAAAAATGATATCTGTAAATTTAAATAGTTATTACATATAATTTATATACTATTTTATTAAAAATCAATACTATACAATCATTTTACAAAGAATTTTCTTTAAAAAAAAACTCCATTCCGAACTATCGAAATGGAGTTCTTCTCAAAACTAACTAATATCAAAGCATTCTAATTATTCTTTTAATATCAAACCAATATTATCAACATAGAACGTATTTTCTTTACCATCTCCTTCTGCAGAAGTAGTTCTATTTTGAAATGTCACATTTTGTACACGATCTGTACCTACTAATACTGACCAAGGAAGATAAAACGTTTTCCATTCTGTAGTTACATCAAGTATTGGTGGATTAGAGGACCAATTTCCATTAAAAATAAGACCAACTTTTCCTGGTGCTTTTGCTTTAATAGCTACGCGCAGTCCAGAGAAAGGAGTAAGTGTATCATACCAGCCCCAGCTTCCTTCAAGAGCACCCCATGCATCTACCTTTTTAGATACATAAGTTGTTCCCTGTTCCGCAGTAGCATCGGTTTCATAAGTAAAGTTACCCGAAGAAGGAAAACCTAATCCGTAATACGAAACATCATCAAATATTCCGCTTCCAATTGTGTATGCTGATTTTGCATCTCCTGATATATTTGCCACATTAAGATATCTTAAATCTGCATTAGCTGGAACTTTTATAACAATTTGTTCTAAGGTAGAAGAAACAACGGTTACAGGAACTGCATCTTGTGTTGGAGTTTTAGCAAGTGTAACCACAGGATTTAAGA
The DNA here is from genome assembly GCF_946479975.1 of uncultured Flavobacterium sp. The sequence goes on along the minus strand of NZ_CAMLIX010000157.1, from coordinate 10,617 downwards.
AATACTTTCCTTTAATGGTAATTTCTTGACCTTCTGTCGCATTTACTGGATTAAAACCTGACACTGTAGGTACTGGCGGCGCAATAACGAAATCAAAAACAGCCGTTCCTTGTTGTGTAATTACTTTTAATTGATTGGATCCGTTTGCATAAGGTGTTTTTTCATCTAATTCAATAACGATATCAGTATCCGTTAAAAATGTTGGACGAAAATAGCTTTCATAATCATTAAAAGTAACTTTTGTAGTTGTTAAAAATCCTTTACCATGAATAACGTAATACATTTTAGGATATCCAATTGTAGTTGGTGTAAATTCTTTAATACTGCCATCTGCATTATAACCTGAAGGAGATACAGATTCTATGACAGGAGCACCTCCACTAGCCGACGCACTATCATCACTTGAGCATGAGCCCAAGAAGATTACAGACAGTACCAAGGTAATGCATGCCACTAACGAAACAATTTTTATATTTTTCATATTTTTATTTTTAAAAATTATTTAAAAGTATAAGGTACTACTTCTTTCAATTTTGGATTTTTCACCAAATCATCTGCAGGATAAGGCAATAAAAGATTTGTAGCAGAAATTGTAATATGTTTTTCTACATCTCTATTTCCTCTGTTTTGCGCTTCTAAAATTGCTTTAGCTTTAGCAAATGGAAGACGTCCTAAATCAAAATAATAATCTCCTTCGCAAGCCAATTCTGCACGTCTTTCTTTAAAAATGTCATCAAAAGAAATCACTGTTTTTTCTGGAACACCAGCTCTTCTGCGCACTGCATTGAAAGAGGCAAGTGCTCTTGCATCTGAAGTACTACCAGTTTGAGATCCTAAAATAGCTTCAGCATGAATCAATAACAATTCTGCATAACGCATCATATAACTATTCATACTGCTTTCTCCATTAAACTGCGGATTAAAAGGCCCTGTTATTGGCAGATTTTCTTTTCCTATTACATATTTCTTCAATCCAGCTCCAGAGTTTTGAGCTTGGTGTTGAATATCAAATGTGTAACCCAAAATCAATTTAGCATTCACATCCAGTGTTTCTGCATAAGTTAAGTTTGGATAAAAATCTCCAGGAAGCATAAAAGTCTCAATTCTTCTTTTGTCATTTTGCTCGTAAACATTTTTGATCAAGTCTTGAGATGGTGCAATCTGACCAGAATAAGTAGTTTCTACCAATCTATTTTCTGGAGCAAATAAGGTATTAGAGAAATTACCATCAAAGTAAGTTCCGTTACCGTTCCACTGCCAAGCAAAAATAGATTCTTCATTATTATTATTTTTTTGAAGCCATAAATCAGCAAAAGATTTTGTTGGCAGAGCATCACCTCCTAAAAGTTTAAACTCACCGCTATCGATAACTTCCTGAGCCATTGCTCTAGCCAAATCATATTTTTTCTGATATAGATACACCTTAGCCAAAAATGCTTTTGCAGATCCGCTTGATACGTGTGCATTTGAAGCATAATCTGAACCTCTATTTTTAGTTCGGCAATTAGCAATTGCAAACTTCAAATCGTTTTCTATAAATTTATAAACATCTTCAACAGGATTACTTGGAATCACAAAATTTAAAGAATAATCACTGTTATTTTCGATAATTGGCACATTTCCATATAATCTTACCAAGAAAAAATAAGAGAACGCTCTAATAAAATGCGACTCTCCCATAGCATTATTTAATGCTTCCTTACTCACATTTGGACTAACACTTTGTGGCAAACTATTAATATAAGCATTAGAGTTTGCGATGGCACCATAACATGATCTCCAAGCATCAGAAACGAAACCTTGTGAATTTGTAAAACTTAAATCTGTAAATTTTCCAAAATCATTGTAAACATCTGCATACATATTACCAGAGATTACATCTGTGATTCCGTAAAATGCAGATTTATTCATATTAAACCAAACTAGATGATATAAACCATTTGTTGCATTATCCAGTTTTACATCTGAGTCGTAATAATTTCCAATAGTTGGTGTTGCTTCTGCAGGAACATCTAAGAAATCCTGAGAACAAGAAGACGATAGTAACAAGAGCATTGTTAAACCAAACGCACTACTTCTTTTTAGTATATTTTTCATATTAATTCGTATTAAAATTCAACATTAAAACCAAAACTGATCTGTCTCGGAACTGGGTAACGACCGTTATCTACACCAGACAATAAAGCGTCTTGGTTGTAAGAACCTACCTCTGGATCGTAACCTGTGTATTTTGTCCAAGTAAATAAGTTTTGTCCCGAAGCATAAATTCTCAATCTTGTTAATTTTAATTTAGAAATCATATCAGCTGGTAATGAATATCCTAGAGTTACGTTTTGAACTCTTAAGTAAGAACCATCTTCAATAAAACGTGATGAAACTGCATTATTCACATTATCATAACTAGAAGGTCTAGGCAGACTTCCTTCAAGATTTGAAGCAGAATAAAAATCGGCTGCTTCTGTTAAATAATTACTTCCTAAAAAGCTGTTTAATGTACCAGACATACGAGTTAGGTTCATTAATTTGTTTCCAGCAGTTCCTTGAACGAAAATTGACAAATCAACATTTTTATATTTAAAGTTATTCGTGAATCCGTAAGTGAATTTTGGATTTGGATTTCCAATTACTTTTAAGTCATTTTGATCAATAATTCCGTCATTATTTACATCTTTATAAATAACATCTCCTTTTTCAAAATTTGGAAGCAATGAGTTTGTTCCGTTTTTCAAAACTACTTTAGTCCCATTTGCATCCGTATGCCCGTAAGTTGTCAAATCAGCATCGGTTCTGTAAATCCCTACAGCTTCATAACCTACAAACGAACCAATTGGCAAACCTTCCATAGTTCTAGAAACCGTTACCGTATTATAAGCAAGCGTACCCATTGTTTTCACAATATTTAACCCAGCCATGTTGGTAACTTCGTTTTCATATTTCGTAAAATTCAAGCTAGAATTCCAAGTAAAATTATCCGAAAATTTCTCTGTGTAACCAAGCGTAATCTCGATACCTTTATTTTTCATACTTCCAAGATTAAAGTATGGAGGATTTACACCACCTTCATAATCTCCGCCTCCAGAAAGGTAGTTTGGCAGCGGCACTTGATACAAGAAATTTTTTGATATTTTTTGATACAAATCTACAGAAGCAGTCAATTTAGAATTAAACATTGTGAAATCTAAACCTAAGTTGGTTTGATCTTGAGTTTCCCATTTTAAGTTCTGATTTGGTGTGTTTGAAGGTAAAAATGAAGTTCCCATAGAACTATTTACCACATGCAGATTAGACTCGTACAAGTTATTTCCAATTTGATTATTACCTGTTTGTCCCCATCCTACTCTTAATTTGATGTTATCAACATATTTTTTGGTACTTTCCATGAAAGACTCATTAGAAATTTTCCAAGAACCACTTACAGAGCTAAATACCCCCCATTTATTTCCAGTATAAAATTTCGAAGATCCATCTGTTCTAATCGAAGCCGCTAGCCCGTATTTATCTCCGTAATCATAAACCGCTCTACCTAAATAAGAAGCTAAAGTTTGAGTTCCAGAATATACACCGCTGGTTACCGCTTTTGTCAAGTCAGATCCAGAAAGTGTTTTATTATTGTTATCTGTATATCCTTCAGCAGTAATAGAATATCCTTCCCAATGTGCTCTGTTTGATTCTTGCACAGCCAAAAGTGTAAAATTGTGTTTACCAACCGTATTACGATAAGTAAGCATGTTTTTTAAATTCCATGAATTTCCGCTTGACGGATTGTAGTATAGATTTGCAAAACTTTTCACTGCATTTCCTAATGAATACATCGGATCAAATCTTTGACCTAAATTGTCATAGATGTATCCACCTGCTTCAAAACGATATTCTAAACCTTTTACGATATCAACACTTGTATAAAAGTTTCCAGAATAATTTTTTCTAACCAAAGTATTAGACCCTAATAAAGAAGTCGCAACCGGATTTACAAATGAAGTATTTCCTCCTGTAGGCGGTCCAGAAAAAGCTCCAGACAATTCTCTAACAGCAACATCTGGAGTTGCTAATAAAGATGTCGCCACTACTCCGTTAAACTGACCGTTTAATGTCAATTTCTCATCTGTGATAGCACCACTAATATTAACTCCAACTTTGATAAATTTATTTACTCTAGCATCAATATTTGATCTAAAATTGTATCTCTTAAATCCAGATTCAATTACAATACCTTCTTGATTTAAAACACCTCCAGAAATATAATAATTGATACCTTCTTTACCACCTGAAAAAGACAACTGATTATTTTTCATTATTCCAGTTTCATAAATAGCATCTTGCCAATCTGTTCCTTTTCCTAAAACTTCTGGATGAGCAAATTCTGGACGTTTAGACAAAGGATCATACACATCTGCCAAAGCATTTTGATGTCTTGCGTATTGCTGCAAGTTCATTGAATGCAGTTTTTTAGGAAGATTACTAATTGTATAAGAGTTTTCGAAAGAAAGCTTCCCAGTTCCTTTTTTACCCGATTTTGTAGTTACAATTACAACACCATTCGCACCGCGAGAACCATAAATTGCAGTTGCAGAAGCATCTTTTAAGATATCAATAGACTCGATATCATTTGGATTAATAAGCGCCAATGGACTCTGAGTAATATTTCCGTTGTTTGAAAAGTTCGTATTTCCCTGCGCATTTCTTCCAGATGTAGAAGAGTTTCTTGCATCACCAGAAATTGGCACACCATCAATTACGTACAAAGGCTCGTTGGTTCCCGTTAAAGAAGAGACCCCGCGGATTCTAACAGAAACGTTACTTCCTGGTTCTCCAGAGTTACTATTTACAACTACCCCCGCCGCTTTTCCCTGCATCATCTGATCGAAAGAAGCTACTTTTAAGTTTTCGATATCTTTTGAAGAGATACTAGAAATAGCACTGTTTACGTCTTTTCTTCTTTGAGTACCGTACCCAATTACGACAACATCTTTTAAATCTTCGGCATTCGATTTTAAAATCACATTAATAGTGGTTTTACCATCTACAGCAACTTTCTGAGTTGAGAAACCAATAAAAGAGAATAATAATGTCGCATTTTGAGGAACATCAATAGAATATTTTCCGTCAAAATCTGTAGAAACTGTCGATTTAGAACCCGCAACCGATACGTTTGCACCTGGGATCGACAATCCTTTTTCATCAGATACAGTTCCTGAAACCTTTACCTGAGCTGTAATAAAATTACTGGTCAGTACCAAAAATAATAGCAAAGGAATAGCTCTGTGGTTAGCATTCCAATGAATGAGGTCAGTCATTAGTTTTTTCATAATAAGTGTTTGGTTAGTTAAATTTGTTTATTGCCTGAACATAAAAGTAAAAAAGCCTGGTAAATTTTACTTCTAAATTATTTAACAAATCTATAACACAGAGAATTATCAAATCGATAATATTATATCATTTAATGATGATATTTTTACTTTAAGCGTTTTAAAAAACACATATGAAAATAAAACAGCCTAAAAATTAAATTATTCTCAACAACAACCCTTTAAAGAACCAAAACCCTACATAAAAATCAACAAAATTACAAAAATCAAACGTTTTCGTTAAAAATAATATTTATTAGTGATAAAAAAGTATCACTATAAAATACGTTTCAAACCAGAAAAATCTTCACGATATTGACTAGGCGTACAATTTTTTGTAGCCTTAAAACTGCGATTGAAGTTCGCAATATTATTAAAGCCAGATTTAAACGCAACCTCAGAAACACTCATATCTTTCTCAACCAGCCAGCGCGCGGCGTAACCAATTCTGATATCATTAATATAATTAACAAATGTTTTTCCTGTTCGTTTTTTAATAAATCGATTAAAAGAAATAATAGACATACTGGCAACATTAGCAACGTCTTCTAAAGTAATTTTCTCAGCAAAATGTTTTTGAACATATTCGTAAACCAATTTCATTTTATCATAATCATCAAACGTATCATAATCTACTGTATACGTAGAAAGCAGTCGCTGATTTCTTGAATTTGCAAGATCATATAATAAAGAGGTGATTTCCAAAAAATAATCCATACCGTCTAATTTAGACAGCCTGACAAGTCTTGGCGTTAATTCTTCGGCTGTTTTTTTGGAAAAAAGAATTCCGTGAATCGATCTATTAAACATATCCCGAATGGGATTCATAATACGTCTTGACAATAAAGATTCGTGAAACAAATCGTTGTGAAACTGAATTGTGATCTCATGAATTTTTTTACTGGTGCATTTACTCAATTCCCAGCCGTGATATAAATTGGGACCAATCAAAACCAATTCGACGCTGTCGATTTCTTCAATATTATCGCCCACTACCCTTTTAACTCCTTTTCCATTTAAAATAAAATTTATTTCAAATTCAGGATGATAATGAACCGGGAAATCAAAGCTGTCTTTTACACGGTCAAAAACCAAAAAGCTGTCACTTGCAGCAAGGGGCGCAATTTCTCTATAAAAATTTTTTGTAGCACTCATATTAGAATATTGTATCAGGAAAGAAACATTTCTTTTTTTTGATTGCAATAATATGATATATAATTGATAAAATAATATTAATTACACGATATTCATCCAATTATCTTTGAAAAATTAATTATCATTTCTTTAAAAAGAACTTCAATAATAAACATTAATCATTTTTAATTGAATATCTTTTTATAGTTTTAATAATTTAAAAGGCAAATTGCTAGAGAATTTTCTAACCAAAAAAGCATTTGATTTAAAAGCTATAAATCATTGAATCTTTAGCATTTAGCTCTATTAACAACCAACAATCCAAAAATGAAAAAACATTTTACCATGCTTTTCGCAGCTGTTTTAATTGGCATTTCGTGCGAATCACAGAAAAATACGACTAATACAAATTTGTCACTTTCAGATCAAAAAGCTACCTCAGAAACAAAATCACTTTACAAAAATCTAAATACATTATCTCAAAAAGGTTTTCTGTTTGGTCATCAAGACGATTTGGCTTACGGCGTAAAATGGAAATATGAAAATGGAAGAAGTGATATTAGAGATGTTGCAGGCGATTATCCTGCGGTTTACGGCTGGGATATTGCAGGTTTAGAAAAAGATGATGTAAATAATATTGACGGAGTTCCATTTGCTAAAATGAAACAATATATTATTGAAGCCAATTCAAGAGGCGGCATTTCGACCATTAGCTGGCATTTTGATAATCCTGCAACTGGAAAAAATGCTTGGGACAATACGCAAAATTCTTTAAAAACAATTCTCCCAAGTGCCGAAAATCATAAAAAATTCACTTCTTGGTTAGACAAAGCGGCCGTTTTCTTTTTGTCTTTAAAAGATAAAAACGGAAAAAGTATTCCAATTCTTTTCAGACCTTTTCATGAACTTACCGGAGGATGGTTTTGGTGGGGAAAAGGAAATTGTACACCAGAAGAATTTAAAACTGCTTGGAAATTTACCTTCGATTATCTTCAGAAAAAAGGAGTTCATAATTTAATATATGTTTACAACACAGGTAGTTTTACAAGCGCAGCAGATTATCTGGCTAATTATCCTGGAGACAATTATGCCGATATGTTAAGCTTTGACACGTATCAAAACAGCAATGATCCTAACGGACAAAAATTTATCACTGAAGTTCAAAATCAGTTTAAAATATTAAATGAAATTACTGTTAAAAAACACAAATTAATGGCATTGGCAGAAGCTGGTTACGAAGCCGTTCCCGACCCAAAATGGTGGACAGGAACACTCTTGAAAGCAATTGGCGATTATAAAATTTCTTATGCTTTATTATGGAGAAACCACGGCTGGCAGGAAAAAGAACAAAAAATGCATTATTACGCTCCGTTTTCTGGACAAGTAAGCGAAAAAGATTTTATTGATTTTTATAACCTAGATCAAACTATATTTGAAAAAGACATTCAAAAAAAATTAAAATAACTGCCCCAAAAGCAAATTACAATCCTTAAAAAAAATCTAATGCACGACAAAATTAGTTTAAAAGAAAAAATTGGTTACGGCCTTGGAGACGCTGCTTCATCTATGTTCTGGAAGATTTTCAGTATGTATTTATTGTTTTTCTACACCGATGTTTTCGGTTTAGCGCCTGCCGTTGTTGGAACCATGTTTTTAATTACCCGAATCTGGGATTCTTGCTTTGATCCAATTGTTGGAATCATGGCTGACAGAACAAAAAGCAAATGGGGAAAATTTAGACCGTATTTACTTTGGGTTGCAATACCTTTTGCCGTGATTGGGGTTTTAACTTTTTACACACCAGATTTTGACGAAAAAGGTAAAATCATTTACGCCTACGTTACCTATTCTTTAATGATGATGATTTATTCTTTAATCAATGTTCCTTACGCCTCTCTTTTGGGCGTAATGTCTTCTGATAGAAAGGAAAGAAATACGCTTTCTTCTTACCGAATGGTTTTTGCTTTTGGAGGAAGTCTTTTAGCACTTTGGCTGATTGAACCTTTGGTAAATTATTTCGGCGGAAGCCTAAATTCTAAAACGGGCTGGCTGGCAACAATCGCCGTTTTCGGTTTTATTACAACCATCTTTTTCTGGGTTTGTTTCGCATTTACAAAAGAAAGAATTAAACCAATCGCCGACGAACAAAACAACTTAAAAGAAGATTTAAATGATCTTCTAAAAAATAAACCTTGGTGGATCTTACTTGGTGCAGGAATTGGTACTTTGGTATTTAATTCGATTCGTGACGGTGCGGCAGTTTATTACTTTAAATATTACGTAAGCAGTACGATAAACTTTGATTTTTCACTTTTTGGAGCCGATTTTCATATGACACCAACTTCAATTTATTTGGTTTTAGGTCAAGCGGCAAATATCATCGGAGTTATTATTGCAACGCCAATTGCTAATAAAATTGGTAAAAAGAAAACCTTTTTTGGAGCGATGGCTTTAGCGGCAATTTTAAGTCTTGTTTTCTATTTATTCGGAAAAGAAGATGTTTTCTTAATTATGAGTTTTCAGATTTTAATTAGTATTTGTGCGGGTTGTATTTTCCCTTTAATCTGGTCGATGTATGCTGACAGCGCCGATTATTCGGAATGGAAACAGGGACGACGCGCTACAGGATTAGTGTTTTCTGCTTCATCCATGTCACAAAAATTTGGATGGACAATTGGCGGCGCTGGAGCTGGATGGCTTTTAGGTTATTATGGTTTTCAGGCGAATGTGGAGCAGACTGCAACAGCTCAAAACGGAATTCAATTAATGTTAAGCATACTACCGGCAATTGCTGCCGCAATTTCAGTAGCATTTATAGCTTTTTATCCTTTATCAGAAGAAAAATTACAAATTATAGAACAGGATTTAAACGAAAAAAGAGACCGAAATCAGTAAAAAATTCAGATACAGAAATCAACTTATATGACAACAATAACATCTTCGCTGACTTTTCAAGAAAGAAAATCGGCATTAGAAAATGAACATAAAGCACTGCTTGAGCTTAAAAACAAACCCAAACAAGGAGTTGGAAACGGCATTTATCAGCGTTATCAAAATCCCGTTGTAACGGCAGATCATGCTCCTTTGAACTGGCGCTTTGATTTTGACGAAAACTCCAATCCTTTTTTACAGGAAAGAATTGGCATCAACGCGGCTTTTAACGCTGGTGCAATGAAATGGAATGGGAAATATCTGCTCGCGGTTCGTGTTGAAGGAATTGACAGAAAATCATTTTTCGCTATAGCGGAAAGTCCAAACGGAATTGATAATTTCAAATTTTGGGATAAACCTTGCGTAATTCCTCAAACCGAAGAACCAGATACAAACGTGTACGATATGCGTTTGGTAAATCACGAAGACGGATATGTTTACGGAATTTTCTGCACTGAAAGAAAAGATCCGAAAGCGCCAAAAGGTGACACAAGTTCAGCCGTTGCCAATGCCGGAATTGTACGTACGAAAGATTTAGTAAACTGGGAAAGACTTCCAGATTTAATCTCGAACACGGGACAACAGCGAAATGTAGTTTTACACCCAGAATTTGTAAACGGAAGATATGCTTTGTACACACGTCCGCAAGACGGTTTTATCGACGTTGGATCTGGTGGTGGAATTGGTTTAGGCTTTGTTGAAGACATGAGAAATCCTGTTGTTAAGGAAGAAAAAATTATCTTCGGAAAACAATATCATACCATTTACGAATTGAAAAATGGTCTTGGTCCTGCTCCAATTAAAACTTCAAAAGGTTGGCTCCATCTGGCACACGGAGTTCGAAATACTGCGGCAGGATTGCGCTATACGTTGTATTTGTTTATGACCGATTTACATGATATTTCAAAAGTAACACACGTTCCCGCTGGTCATTTTATGAGTCCTGAAGGTATTGAAAGAGTTGGTGACGTTTCGAATGTTTTGTTTTCTAACGGATGGATTGAAGATGAAGACGGAACGGTTTACGTTTATTACGCTTCATCAGACACTAGAATGCATGTAGCGGTTTCAACCGTAGATCAATTGGTTGATTATGTGACCAATGCACCAGCAGATACGTTTTTTTCTGCAGGATCTGTGCAAGCAATTATTGATCAAATCGAAAAAAATAACGCAATTTAAAATATCGTGTCATTACAATTAACGC
>NZ_CAMLIX010000156.1 GCF_946479975.1 uncultured Flavobacterium sp. | reverse complement strand
GGCGCTTATACCAATAATGCCCAGACGAAAGATGAACTCGAAGAAATGGTTACGCTACAGACCGCAGGAAGCGATGCAGGCAGCGTTTACTACAGCGGTATATCGTACTTCCCATTAGGTTTAGGACAGACTTTTACAATTGTCAACCAGACAGTAGAACATCATCTTGTGTGTATAGAGTCGACCCATCACTCGCAGGTGCATGGTAATTATACTTGTGAGTTCAAAGCCATTCCTGCCGATGTTTCGGCGCCTCATTACACCGATGTGCATACTTATGCCAGAGCCGAAACCCAGCCCGCAAAAATACTGGACAACAACGATCCCGAAGGACTCGGACGGGTAAGGGTTGAATATTTCTGGGCGGCAGGAAGCAGATCGAGTGAGTGGATGCGAATGATTCAGCCTCACGGCGGCGGCGGAAAAGGGTTTTATTTTATTCCAGAAATTGGTGAGGAAGTCTTGGTGGCTTTTGAAGGCAGTAATGCACAGAATCCTTATGTAATAGGAACACATTATAACGGGAAGGAAGTTTCAGGTTACAGTACTCCTCAAAATGATATTAAAGCGATTCGTACCAGAAGTGGCAGTAAAGCTGTTTTTAATGATGAAACAGGAGATATTACCATTGAAAGCGAAAAGGGACAGACTATGGCGGTGCTTTATGGCGATGGGAATGTAAAAATAAAAGCTCCAAAAAATATTGAGTTTGAAGCCGGAGAAGATATTATTATAAATGCTGGTAAAAACATAACAACGAATGCTGGACAAAATATCACGGAAACCGCCACGGGATATAAAGAAACAAATACTGGGTTATATCATAGTTTATCTGTAGGTACTGATTATCTAATTAATGTAATAGGTAGAATGTCTGAATATATAAAGGGTGACAAAGAATCTCGTACAGAAAAAGATAGAACCCGAGTGTCTAATGGTAAAATAGTTTCTCAATGTCAAGGAAATCATGAGCAGCACTCAGAAAAAGAAATAAAAAACAACTCAACAGAAAATACCAGCATGTTTTAATTATGATAGTTTAAAAATTTACAGAAACCTTACGCAATGCATAAATATGATGAAGCACAAAATCATTACAGCCTTAACATTTGCCCTAATTGTACAATTTGCTGCGTGCCAAAAAAAGGACTTGGACAACGGTAAAAAAATAGAAAATATGAACGAAGAAAAATTTGACTGGGACGGTATGGCTTGTACTCCTGCGGGTTATCCTGCAACCGTTTTGTCTCCAAATGTATTTTATTCCAGCGGAGGCAAATACATCACATTAATTCCTAACATGAGTTATACCAGAGGATCAAGTTGGGGCTGGTCTGGTCGAAGTTGGTCTAGTGAACCAAAACCTGTCCCAGACCATTTGAGTATCACGTGGTTTTCTGAAACAGAAAACAAAATTTATGCAGGAGAATTTACTTTGCCACAGCAAAAAATCTATAATTTGTTCAAGGAAGGATACATGATATATGGACTTCCTGACGAGAGTGATGACAGCCAAGAAACCCTGCACTGGGAAACCTATAACTCCCTCCTTGCAGGACTGGCTCCAAAGGGGATGGTGGTTGTATGGATGGTTGGCCAGAATACAGTAGAAATAGGAAGATATCAAGCCAAGGAGCTTGGAAGGAAAGAAGCCAATGAAGTATTTAAAAGGCATTTTAAATCAAGTGGCGACATGCCCGAAACCATTGATAAATTAGAATTTGACAGGTTGACTCCCGAAGTACAAGAAATGGTAAAACAGGGAAAAATAAGCTGCAAGCAGTGGGACGATTACAGGTTACGATACAATTGGAAAGTGGAGTTCAGTAAGCCTTTAGAAATGTACAGTTATTACATACGTTATTTTAACAGTGAAAAATCAGGGAATTTACCACCATCAATAACTCAAGAAAATTTCAACAAAATTATATTAGACCCTACAAGTAAAGTAGTTCCAAATAAATTAGGAATGTATGTCACTGCTGAAAATCACAGAAACTACCTGATCAGACTGGAAACCCTAGACGAGCTGGAAACCATTGAGGCATTCAAAAAACTGGCAGAGGCAAGTCCAAAGGCAGTTATTACCATTTTTATAACGGTCGATGATGATTTTAAGAACTTCACAGTGACCCTAAAGAACGACAAGAAAGAAATCAAGCTCGAAAGGGCACTTTTAAGATTGTTCACTTTAGACAAAAGCAATGATTTGAAGAACTAGAAATAATGTTGCTTATTTAGTAACAACTCAGCAGAAAATACTAATATGTTTTTAATTATGATAGTTTAAAAAATTGCAGAAACCTTAAGCAATGCATAAATAACATTCAATGAAGCACAAAATCATTACAATCATAACATTTGCACTAATTGTACAATTTGTTGCGTGCCAAAAAAAAAACTTGGACAACGGTAAAAAAATAAAAAATATGAACGAAGAAAAATTTGACTGGGACGGTATGGCTTGTACTCCTGAGGGTTATCCTGCCACCGTTTTATCTCCAAATATATTTTATTCCAGCGGAGGCAAATACATCACATTAATTCCCAATATGAGTTATACCAGAGGATCAAGTTGGGGTTGGTCTGGCAATGGCTGGGCAAGCCAGCCAAAACCAGCCCCAGACCATTTGAGTATCACGTGGTTTTCTGAAACAGAAAACAAGATTTATGTAGGAGAATTTATTTTGCCACAGCAAAAAATCTATAATTTATTCAAGGAAGGATACATGATATATGGACTCCCTAATGAGAGTGATGACAGCCAAGAAACCCTGCACTGGGAAACCTATAACTCCCTCCTTGCAGGACTGGCTCCAAAGGGGATGGTGGTTGTATGGATGGTTGGCCAGAATACAGTAGAAATAGGAAGATATCAAGCCAAGGAGCTTGGAAGGAAAGAAGCCAATGAAGTATTTAAAAGGCATTTTAAATCAAGTGGCGACATGCCCGAAACCATTGATAAATTAGAATTTGACAGGTTGACTCCCGAAGTACAAGAAATGGTAAAACAGGGAAAAATAAGCTGCAAGCAGTGGGACGATTACAGGTTACGATACAATTGGAAAGTGGAGTTCAGTAAGCCTTTAGAAATGTACAGTTATTACATACGTTATTTTAACAGTGAAAAATCAGGGAATTTACCACCATCAATAACTCAAGAAAATTTCAACAAAATTATATTAGACCCTACAAGTAAAGTAGTTCCAAATAAATTAGGAATGTATGTCACTGCTGAAAATCACAGAAACTACCTGATCAGACTGGAAACCCTAGACGAGCTGGAAACCATTGAGGCATTCAAAAAACTGGAAGAAGCAGGTCCAAAGGCAGTTATTACCATTTTTATAACGGTTGATGATGATTTTAAGAACTTCACAGTGACCCTAAAAAACGACAAGAAAGAAATCAAGCTCGAAAAGGCACTTTTGAGATTGTTCACCTTAGATAAAAGCAATGATTTGAAGAATCAGAAATAAAGTAATTTATTAGAAAACAACTAAACAAAAATACTAGATGTATCAATCATGAGCAAAATAAGCATAGTAGAAGGAGATATTATAGAGTTTACAGGTGGCAACAATATTGCCTATAGCAGGGAGGGCATCGAAAATCATGCGGAAAGAGTAATACAGGGAGGTAAAGAGAATGGAGTAACCCATGGCGATCCTACAACTTATGAGACTATTGAAAATTTAAAAGGAGTAAAAGTAACGTCTTTATTGTTTTTTGATGGTACTAAAAACAATAGGAACAACACCTTTAGGCGTCTGGATAAAGACACCAATAGTGATACCAGCAAAGACAGCAAGATCATTTACAAAAAAAACTATGAGAAAGAAAGTAGTTATGAAAACGGATACTCAAACGTAGCGGCTTTATCATATATGGCAATTGAAGACAAAACAAACAGAATAGTAAAAGAATATATTGAGGGTGAAGGGACTGATGATGATAAGATAGGAGATACGATGGGTTTTGGTTTTGGTTCTGGTGACACGGGTATTCCTGTTAAAGTAGAAAAAGGCTTTACAAATATCACGAGAAAAATTGAAGTTGCATATGATAAGAAGGAAGAATATGTAAAAGAACTGACAATAAAGGTTTTTGGCTTTAGCCGTGGGGCAGCGGCTGCTAGAAGTTTTCTCACGACTACAGAAAATAAGTTTAAAAAAAAATACCCTAAAGCCATGATAACCTATGCATTTGCTGGCTTATTTGATACTGTATCATCTTATGAGCCTGAAGGTCATTTTGATAAATATGGTTCAGCACTCAGCCATAATTTTGATAATGACGTCAAAGAATTAGGATTGAGGCTAGAAGGTATGGTCAATAAAGTGATACATCTTACGGCTGAAAATGAGTATCGTAAAAATTTTTCGCTTACCACGATTGCTAGTTCTATCGCTGCAGGAGTAGGGTTTGAATTTCAAATGCCTGGTGCACATTCTGATATAGGAGGAGGCTATGAAGAGTATGAACACTTAGAGGAAAGGATTATACGCCCCTATTACAAGAAAAGACAGGACTGGATAGATGAAGGGTGGTATACTGAATATCAGGTAAAAAGTGCGGGGCAAACTTATATAGGGACAAGGAAACTGAAAAATTCCTATCAATTTATTTCTCTGGCTATCATGATGTATTTTGCAAAGAAAAATGGGGTTAAATTCGAAGGTTTTGATGATAGTAAACAAAACGAAGACTTTAAGGTAATTCCCGATTTGGAAAATGCTAAAAATAAACTTTTGAATCTTGCTATCGAAAAGGAGGGAGCTATATCTCTAAAAGCAAAATTGAACAATATTCATGAGTTAAAACATATCCGTAACCGATACTTGCACATTTCGGCAAATGACGATTCTATGGGAATGGATCCAAACAGACAAAGTTCTTGGAGTGAGGAAATAAAACGCACTATTATTGCAGACAATGCATAAATAGAATATAAAAAAGTATAAAACCGTTAGAACTGTAACATATAATTTATTCGAATCTATAAACTATATCTATTCTTTTTTGTTTTGCTGGCAAGCTGCCAATTTCAAATGAGATAGAGAAATTAATGAAGAAAAACAGAAAAATTTAAGATCTAAAAAATGGTTATTAGATAAAGAATTATGATACTATTTTATATAAAAAAAAGAGACTCAAAATTGAGCCTCTTTTAACTGAATTAAATAACTAACGTGAAATAGAATCTTGGATGATTTTAAGCCATTTTTTAGCAAACTGATGATCTTGATAGACACTTATCTGTTTGATGCGGTCATCATCAAAATCATAGAATGGAATTAATATTTTTTTGGATGTTTCTTTGTCTTGAAATTCAAAATCAATCTTAACAATTGTTTCCGACTGGGCGTCTGTGGTCGGAATTAATTTGCATGACGCAATTGTATTTAAATCGACAAAAATTGATTCTTGCTGATTTGGATTGAAATTCATCAGAATAAATTTGTTGTTTTTCTGATCAATTGTTAATGTTTTATTATTGATAGATTCAGTCAAATCAAAATTTTCTGGATGAGAAGGATTGAATCTTTTCTTAATATTTAGAATTCTTGTTTTACTCGCTTTCGAAGAACGAGCAGAAAAATATATTGGAATTGCGACAATAATTAAAATCACAATACCCATTATTGTGGTAGTAGTTTCCATAATGTTTTTAATGAAATAAATAAAAATGATGTAAACCAGCTCTCTTTTAGAAAACGGTTTTAATTGGAATTGAAGATTAAATCTTCAGTCGAAAATCAGATTTATTTACCAAAAAAAATGGAATGCATACAGTATAACTAAAACCTTTTTACTTTGAGTTGTAAACAGTTTTGTATAGCCTATTACAGAGGTAACAGTTTGATGCTGTGGAATAAGTGGTAATAAAGAATCAAAACATTTAATAATTCCCGAAGGATTGGTTTTGATGTTCGCCGCAAACTGATAATTTCCCTGTGGCTGAATAAATGCAGACGAATCTGCAATGTCTTTACAGAAATTAGAATCCGATTTCTCCGTTTCAGTTATGTGCACAGAAGCTGTGTCTGCTTGATAAGCAAACAAACCTGCAAGTAAAAGTGCAATAAAAATAACGGTTTTACGAATCCAATTCATGTCGGCGAATTTAAGTCATAAAACACAATTAAAGAAATTTTATAGAATTAATTAACAAACAAAAATAATCCCCAGCTGTTTTTTAAATTGGCTGAGGATTTATATTGTTATTGCTGCATTTTGAAGTAATAATCGGCAGAATGTTTGCCGCTTCCATAAAACAGGAAGAATATACAGACTAATAAAACGACTATAGCTAAAATTAAACTTTCAGAATGCAGTCTTCCCATTGAGTTAACCAGTATTGCACCAAATAAAATGGGTAATTGAGCGGCAATCGCCCAACGGGTTAAAAGTCCGAAAATAATCATTATACCGCCAATCATATGAGCTGGAGCAATGTAATGAAGCATAAACATACCTCCTCCAAACTTATCAATTGGGGAAATTAAATCATGCAGGTATTGAACATTGGTGACAAACGAGACACCTTTCATAAATAAAAATCCACCCAAAACAATACGTACTAAATCCACCGGTAAATAAGTGTGCGAATTCGCCCATTTATTCAAACTTTTTACATTTTCCATGATGCTGTGTGATTAAAAATTTTATACTAAGTTACTAATTTTTAAGTATATATTTATTTTTAACACCTTGAAAATGAGGTTTTTGTTTTTTATTTAACGTAAAGTTGAGAATTCTTAAATCGCTAAACCTGAATGACTCCTAAATTAAATGGTTTTTGAATAGGAGAGTGGTTCGCAGCTTCGATTCCCATTGAGATCCAAGTTCTTGTATCGAGCGGATCAATTATAGCATCTGTCCAAAGTCTTGATGCTGCATAATAAGGAGAAGTCTGCTCGTCGTAACGTGCTTTTATTTTGTTGAATAATTCGGTTTCTTTGGCTTCATCGACCATTTCTCCTTTCGCTTTAAGCGAAGAAGCTTCAATTTGCGCTAATACTTTAGCAGCTTGAGTGCCACCCATAACGGCAAGTTCTGCACTTGGCCAGGCAAATATTAATCTTGGATCATAAGCTTTTCCGCACATAGCGTAATTTCCTGCTCCATAAGAATTTCCTACGATAACTGTAAATTTTGGAACAACAGAATTACTTACGGCATTTACCATTTTTGCACCGTCTTTAATAATTCCACCATGTTCCGATTTCGAACCCACCATAAAACCAGTAACATCTTGCAAAAACACCAAAGGAATTTTCTTCTGATTGCAATTGGCAATAAAACGTGTTGCTTTATCGGCGCTGTCAGAATAAATTACACCGCCAAACTGCATTTCGCCTTTTTTTGTTTTTACTACTTTTCGCTGATTAGCAACAATTCCCACAGCCCAGCCATCAATTCTCGCGTAACCAGTTATTAGAGATTGCCCGTAACCTTCTTTGTAGGCTTCAAACTCTGAATTATCGACCAAACGTTTGATGATTTCCATCATATCGTATTGTTCGGTTCTCGCTTTTGGCAAAATTCCGTAAATATCATTTGGTTCCAAAGCTGGTTTTTCTGCTTTTATTCTGCTGTAACCCGCTTTATCAAAGTCGCCAATTTTATCTACAATATTTTTTATTTTATCTAAAGCATCTTTGTCATCTTTGGCTTTATAATCAGTTACTCCAGAAATTTCGCAATGTGTTGTCGCGCCGCCTAAAGTTTCATTATCGATTGTTTCGCCAATTGCAGCTTTTACCAAATAACTTCCCGCAAGGAAAATACTTCCTGTTTTATCTACAATTAAAGCTTCGTCGCTCATAATAGGCAAATAGGCACCACCAGCAACACAGCTTCCCATAACGGCAGCGATTTGAGTAATTCCCATACTGCTCATTTGAGCGTTGTTTCTAAAAATACGCCCGAAATGTTCTTTGTCTGGAAAAATCTCATCTTGCATTGGCAGATAAACGCCTGCGCTGTCTACAAGATAAATAATTGGAAGTCTGTTTTCCATTGCAATTTCCTGCGCACGAAGGTTTTTCTTTCCAGTAATTGGAAACCAGGCTCCAGCTTTTACCGTTGCATCATTAGCCACAACAATACATTGTTTGCCTCTAATGTATCCGATTTTTACAACAACTCCTCCAGATGGACAGCCACCGTGTTCTGGATACATTCCTTCGCCGGCAAAACCTCCAATTTCAATACTTTTAGAATTATCATCCAATAAATAAGCAATTCTCTCACGAGCTGTCATTTTACCTTCAGAATGTAATTTTGCGATTCTTTTTTCGCCTCCTCCCAATTTTACTTTTGCAAATTTTTGTTTTAATTCTGAAAGGAGTAATTTATTGTGATCTTCGTTTTTATTGAAGTTTAAATCCATGATATAGTATTGATTTTATAAAATAGTGTTGGCTAATTTACAAAATCAATTGAAATAAACGAAGATAGTTCCGGATTATGGAAGAGTTATTTTAAAATGCAAATCCAAATAATTTCCTTTATTTTGTTTTTTATACTAATTAGTATTTTTTATGTCAAAAGCAGCTAATACCCGACTTACAATTCTTAACAAAGCGTTTGAATTGATTTATACAAAAGGATATCAAACTACAAGTATTGATGAAATCATTGCAACTACAAAAGTAACGAAAGGGGCATTTTATTACCATTTTAAAACCAAAGACGAAATGGGAATTGCGATTATCGAAGAGATTTTAAAACCTACAATGAAGGAACATTTTATAAAACCAACAGAAAATTCTCAAAATCCAATTGATGATTTTTATAATATGATTTCCTATTTATTAATGGAAGATCCTTTTTTGCAAGTAGAATACGGCTGTCCAGTTGGAAATCTAACGCAGGAAATGAGTCCGTGGAATACTAAATTTAGTGAAGCTTTGACAGAATTAGTAAATCAATGGAAGGCGACCATTATCAAATCAATCGAAAAAGGACAGGAGGAAGGACTTATAAGAAAGGATGTTGTTGGTGAACAAGTTGCTTTTTTTATCTTATCTGGTTATTGGGGAATCAGAAATTTCGGGAAACTTCAAAAAGACAAATCTGTTTATGTTGTTTATTTACAAGAGTTTAAAAAGTACTTGAGTAGTTTAAAATAAAAATACGGTCAAAAACATACTAATTAGTATGTTTTTAAATACATTTGCATTGTCTAAATCAAAAAACAATGCATCAATCTATTTTAATTTGCCATTCTTTTATGAGATGGCTTGTTTTGGTAAGCTTAATCTATTCGATTTATAGAGCTTATAAAGGATATTCTTCAAAAATTTCTTTTAATAAGAAAGATGATCTCGTCCGGCATTGGACTGCAACAATTGCTCATATTCAGCTTATTTTTGGAATATTGGTTTATGTGCAAAGTCCGATTGTGAAATATTTCTGGAGCAATTTTAAAGAAGGAATTCATAACAAAGACACTGCCTTTTTCGGACTCATTCATATCGTTTTAATGCTGATAGCAATTGTTGTAATCACCATTGGTTCTGCTCTAGCGAAAAGAAAGTTTTCTGATGCCTCAAAGTTTAAAACCATATTAATTTGGTTTTCGATTGCTTTAATCATCATTTTTATTGCCATTCCGTGGCCATTTTCTCCTCTTGCCAACCGACCTTATTTTAGATAACATGAAAAATTTATTCAAAACAAACACTGGACGTTTACGAATTATTGGATTTTTAGAAGGAACATCTCTTTTGATTTTACTTTTTATAGCAATGCCAATGAAATATATTTTTGAAATACCACTTTTAACAAGACCGGTAGGAACAATTCATGGTGCACTGTTTTTGCTTTTTATTTTCAATACCATAAGTGTTGGTGTTGAACAAAATTGGAAATTTAAAGATACAACTTGGAAAGTGCTTTTAGCGTGTGTAATTCCTTTTGGAACATTTTATATCGATTCAAAAATTTTAAGTAAAATCAATAAATGAGATTATGGTTTTTGTATTTAAAACAAACATCGACAGTATTTCAAAAGTAAAGAAAGTAACACCAAAACTCAATCAGTTATTTCCAAATTCAAAGTGGAATTTTGATTTAGAAGACTGTGACAATATTTTACGATTTGAATGCAAAGATGATATTATCGAAAAAGTAATTTTTTTAATGAAAGTCTTTGGCTTCGAATGTGAAGCTTTATAAAACAAAAAAAAACAGAAGCCGAGACTTCTGTTTTTTTATATCGTTTTGTAAATATTATTTTTTAGGACTACATGCCATTCGCTTAAGCGTTGCCCACTGCTTTAAAGCATCTCGAGCTTCTACTGCAGGATATCCTAACATTGTTTTTCCTGCTGGTACATCGCCAATTACTCCAGATCCAGCGCCAATTACAGCACCGTCTCCAATATTTGTGTGATCTTTAATAGAAGCGCTTCCGCCAATGATTACGCCATTTCCTAAAGTTACAGAGCCCGCTAAACCGCTATTTCCGGCCATAATACAAAATTTGCCTAATTTACTATTATGTCCAATTTGTACTAAATTGTCAATTTTACAACCATCTCCAACTATTGTTGAGCTAAATTTTCCACGATCTACACAGGTATTTGCACCAATTTCAACTCCATTACCAATGATCACATTTCCAATTTGTGGAATTTTTACAAGTCCGTTTACTTTGCAGGGACGAAATCCAAATCCATCGGCTCCAATTGTTGCATTTGGATGAATAATGCAGTGACTTCCAATATGACAGCGCTCACGTACAACAGTTCCAGACCAGATTGTAGTATTTTCTCCAATAGTACATTCGTCTAAAATAGTAACATTTGGGTAAAGCGTTGCGTTTGCGCCAATTTTAACTTTTGGTCCAATATAACATCCGGCACCAATTCTTGCACCTTCTTCAATTATAGCCGTTTCGTCAACAGTTGCAGTTTTATGAATGTTGGTACGAAAAACAGGAGCAGGAGGAGCAAAGAGCGCTAAAATTTGGGACATAGCTAAATCTGCATTTTTCACTTTTATGAATGCGCGATTTTCTCCAGGTTCAATCGAAATGTCTTCATTTACAATTGCAACTGAGGCATGAGAGGTACACCAGTATTTTTCATATTTCTTATTCCCTATAAATGAAATTTCTGAACATGTCGCTTTTTCCAGTTGTTCTGTTGCAGTAATGTTATGTGAAGTTGTGCCGAAAATTTCACCGTTTATGACTTCATTAATCTCTTGAATTGAATAGGATCTCATTTATGAACTTTAAGATATTTGGGGTTAATTTTTGCCAAATAAAATAAATTGTAATTAAATTACCTAATATTTTTTATTGTGTTAATGATGAAAATTTATAGGAATAGGCTTAATATTACAAATTTAACATTTTCTTTATTAAAAAAATATCACTTTGTTAATAGTGTTAGATTTAATTGAATCATTAATAAAATGCCTGTAGAGGCTTTTCATTGCTATAAATAGGACTGTAGAAATGCATTTGTTGTTGATAATTAGTGACTTAAATATTTTTGTGTTAAATTTTAAGTCTAAAAAAAAGCGATTCACTTTTTTATAGGAATCGCTTTATTATTTTTATTCTTTTACCTTGTTTAAAGAAAGTGCATTAATGCAATATCGAAGACCACTTGGTGGAGGACCGTCAGGAAAAATATGTCCTAAATGCGCGTCGCAAACATTGCATGTTACTTCAACGCGAATCATTCCATGAGATTTATCGGCGTGATATCCAACTGCGTTTTCTTTTACTGGTTGTGTGAATGATGGCCATCCTGTTCCAGATTCGAATTTTTCGCTTGCATCAAACAATAAAGTGCCACAGCATTTACATTCGTAAATTCCGGGTTCAAATAAACTGCACATTTCAGAACTAAAAGATCTTTCTGTTCCTTTTAAACGTGTTACCTGAAATTCTTCTGGAGTCAGAATCTGTTTCCATTCTTCTTCCGTTTTTTCCACTCTTTTGTCTGGAGTTGGATTTCCTTTATTTGTAAAATGAATTACATCTGCCCATTTTATCATAACTATATTTTTAAGTTTTCAGTCTCAGTTTTCAGTCTCAGTTTCCAGTCTTGGTTTCCAGTCTCAGTAATCAGTCTCAGTATTCAGTCTCAGTATTCAGTCTCAGTATTCAGTCGCAAATTAACTGAATACTGAAAACTGCGACTGAAAACTGAATACTGCGAACTTTATTCCTCTTCCTTCTGTCCCATCATCATTAGATAGGCTTTCAGGAAAGCGTCAATATTTCCATTCATTACACCGTCAACATCACTGGTTTCATAACCTGTACGAACGTCTTTTACTAATTTATAAGGCTGCATTACGTAATTACGAATCTGCGAACCCCATTCAATT
>NZ_CAMLIX010000155.1 GCF_946479975.1 uncultured Flavobacterium sp. | reverse complement strand
GTCTTTATTTTCGCAGCAAAAAGAAAATACAAACAACGTTTTTAAAATTGTTAATCCAGATTATAAGTTGAGTCCGTATACTGGAATGACAAAAAAACATTGGAAAGACGCCGGACTTTATTTATTAGAAGGCGCTTTTAGCTACATTCACAATCTGGATGATGCGATGAAGTTTCCAAAACAACCAGGAAAAAGTTATCCGCAGGAAGAAAGCAGAGTTCCGACAGAAAAGTTAGAAGGTTTAAGCAGAACCTTATTTATTGCGTCTCCGTTACTTAAAGAAAATCCGAATTTGGTAATCAATAATATTAAGGTTGCAGATTATTACAGACATCAATTCAGCAAATTAGTCGATCCCAAAAGTCCTTCTTATATTGTTCCAAGACCTAAAAATGGCGGTCCAAGTCAGAATTTGGTTGAATATGGTGCTATTGCAATGTCGCTACTTACGAATCCAGAAGTGCTTTGGAAACCGTTGCCGCAAGACCAAAAAGACGCATTGGCTAAATCGATGCTTAGTTATGGTGACGGACCAACAGTAAATTCCAATTGGAAGTTTTTCAACATTTTTGTTTTAAGCTTTTTTAAAGAACAAGGCTATGCTGTAAATGAAAAATTATTAGAAGAATATCTTCAAAAATGTTTAAACGATTACAGAGGCGAAGGTTGGTACAACGACAGTCCAGCATACGATTATTACAGCATGTGGGGATTTCAATTGTACGGAGCGCTTTGGTCTGAATATTTTGGAAACAAATATTATCCAGAATATGCGGCAAAATTTAGAAGTAATTTTAGAGATTTAAATTCCAATTATCCTTTAATGTTCAGCCAAAATGGCGAGATGATTATGTTTGGCCGCAGTATCAGTTATAGAATTGGTTCTATTGCCGCTTTTCCTTTTATGGGTTTAGAAAATGATCCAACTGTAAATGCTGGATGGTTACGCAGAATTTCATCAGGCGTTTTAAAACAGTTTTTAGAAAACCCTGATTTTATGAAAGATAACGTTCCTACGCTTGGTTTTTATGGTGCGTTCGAACCAGCAGTTCAAGTCTACAGCTGTAGAGGAAGCGTATATTGGATGGGAAAAGCATTTATGGGACTTTTACTGCCAGATGATAGTCCGTTTTGGTCAGCAAAAGAAAACGAAGGAGATTGGGAAACTAAATTCAAAAAATACAATGTTTACAATAATTTTCTAAACGGTTCAAAAATTTTAATTACCGATTATCCAGCGATTGGAGCTTCAGAAATTAGAGCTTGGTGCCACGAAAAGAAAAAGGATGACTGGCAGGGATTCAGATCTACAGAAAATTACAATCGATTATCCTATAATAGTGCTTTTCTGTGGCAAGCCGATGGTGTTAACGGAGAAGTGGCAATGAATTATGTTTTTAAAAATGCAAAACAAGAATGGGAACCGCTTCGATTATTTGCTTTTAAAAAGTTTGAAGATGGAATTTATTACCGAAATGCCGTTTTAGAAACCAATGAAAAAATTCAGATGAATTTGGCTGATATTCCTCTCCCAAACGGAATTTTAAGAATTGATAAAAACACAAGTTATGAGGTAGTTTCTATGCGATTAGGACATTATGCTTTGCCTCAATTAGATAAAGAAATTAAAACAACAACACAAAAAATAGACGGTAAAACAGTAACTATTATCGATAATGGAAAATACCAATTGGCTATGATTACTATTTCAGGCTGGGATAAAGCTGAGGTTGTAACAAGCGAAGGTTTACATCCTGAAAGCAAAATTAGTAAAGTGATAGATGTTACAGCTGATTTTAATCCGAATGACAAGAAATCAAATCTTTATGCGACTTTAATGTTATGGAAAAAGTCTGGAGAAAAATGGCAGAAAAAAGAACTTACTCCTGTAAAAAGCATTGAAAACAAAGCTGATTCAGTAATCGTTCAATTTAATGATGGCACAAAAAAGGTTGTTGATTTTAATTGATTACATTTTTATTATAAGGCAAAGGCGTGATAGTATCAATTTGAAATAGTATCACGCCTTTGTTATTGTTGGTAATTCTTAAAATATAAAAGGATTACTTGCATTTGTATTTCTCAAAAATCGTTTTAAGCTGTTCTATCGCAGTATTCAATTTGAAATCTGTTTTTTCAATGTTTTCAATAATTTTTGGACAATCAGCAAAAGCTTCTCGAGACATTTTACGAATTAAAGCATCTGTTCCAATTCCTACAGAATAACCTCCTGCGAATCCAAAGACTAATTCTTCGCTGTCTTTTTTTCCAAAAAAGTAAGAGGTACTTGCAGAAGTAATTACTCTGCTGGTTCCACCTGCGTTTGGTCGATTACTGCCAGGTTCGTAGATGTAACCAATTTTGGCATTTTTTTCATAAACAATATACATCCATCTTTTTTTGTTTGATCGGGAAAACTTTCCTGTAAAAAGATTTGCTGTTGTAGCGTACAATTGCTCTGCGGTAGATATTACATTATCAGCATCAGTAAATACAATTCTTTTTATGGATGCGCTTGGGATTTTTTCTTTTTTAGCTTCTTCGTCGGTTTTAAATTTTACTTTAGAATCGGTACTCTCCACTTTTTCTGCCAATCCCGTTTTAATAGTGCCGTCTTCCATGTACAAGATGGCATTAATATATTTTGCATGGATTGATGTTGTGCTTATTAAGAACATCACTAGAAGTAAACTAAGTTGTTTCATAATTTTTGTATTGTAGTAAAAGTACTATTTTTGTACTTAAAAATTGGAGCAAATATATATTTAATCTTAAAACTTCTATATACCTGACATCAGGTATATAATCGGTAATTTCGATCATTTTATCGATTTTATAATCTTGGAAACTAAAATTAATACATATATTCGCAGAAAATTTTTTGAATGAAAGTAATATTACACTTAATAATATTTTGTTGTTTCTTTAACGCCTCTGTTTACGCCCAGCATGAAAGTAATATCACCTACGGATTAAAGCTTGGAGCACTCCACTCAACTATTAGTAATCTTCCAGAAAGTATTAAAGGACGAGACAATACCTTTGATAATAGTGTCATGGAGAGCAAAGGTAAATTTGGTTTAGAAGGTGGTTTCTTTATGAACTGCAAACTTTACGATACGCGTGTTGCTATTCAGCCCGAAGTTTTATTCAGACAAATGGGAGAAACCATAACTTATCATGATGCCGTTGGAAAAGAATTCGAGCTCGGTCTTAATTATTCTTTTTTGCAAATAGGCGCTTTATATAAAGTATACCCTTATGAAGGATTAAATTTTGGCGTTGGCGCATTTTACGGAATCAATTTATCTCCAAACGATATAACTTATACTTCTAACGAAGCAGGCGGAATGTACAATGTCGCTACAAGACAGTTCTATAAAGACGGACTGGATGGCGATGATGACTTTTCGTTGTGTTTGGCTTTAGGATATGAACTTCATAAAAGCATTCACTTTGACCTTCGCTATTATTTAGGCGTAAAAGATATGGTAAAAAGTAATGCATCTTCTTTTCAGTTTATCGAAAATCAAAACAAAAGCAGTGTTTTTAGTTTTTCGTTAGGCTACAGTTTTCATCAATGGTAATTTATAAAAAAATGAAAAAAATTGTTCTGCTTCTAATTTTAGTAAGCACCAAATCTCTATTTGCCCAAGGCGATAGAGAAATTACGTATGGTATTTTTGGCGGAGGTATTTATTCTAAAATGTCTAATCTTCCAGATGTGATAGTGCCTAAAGGTATTTATGAAGGTTATACTCTTAAAGAAGAAGGAAAGTTTGGTGGAACTGGAGGTTTTTTCATCAATTGGAAATATCCTTATGCTAAAGTCGCTATCCAGACCGAAGTTTCGTATTCTGGTCAAGGAACCGATTTAAATTATGAAGATGTAAAAGGATTGAAGTATAAAATGACTTTTGGTTACAGTTATATCAATCTGGGTGCTCAATTTAAATTTTATCCTGTTGAAGGATTTTATATTGGCGCAGGACCATATATTGGGTTTAATATAGCCTCGGATAATATCAAATATTCGTCTAATGCACAGGAACTATTTGCAGATTCTGGAGTTTATTTTGAACCAGATGCAAATGTTCAGAAGGTTTTGAAAGAATCCTTAACAGGTAAAAATTATTTCTACGGAATGCTTTCTGCAGGATACGAGTTTAATTCCAATTTTTCTGTTGGAGCACGCTATACACTAGGTCTTACAGATGCTTTAATGACCGAAGAAAACGGACATCGCTACAGCGAAAACAAAAACAAGATCAATAGTATTTCACTAATTATTGGTTATTCTTTCGACTTTGATGATTTAGGAAACTTCTAGAAAACCATCATCTTAAAAATCAGTTCAAATTATGAATAAGAGGATTTTTTTATTGGTAAATGCAGTTATGATCTGCGCTGTCAATCTAGGTTTTTCACAGCAAAAGATACTTCCTGGAGCAGTTGCAGAACCTTTTTTTTGGATTAAATCCAGAAATGCAGGCGATAATTACTATTGGGAAACGCTCATTAATAATAAAGAAGCAAAAGTCTCGGCTAAAAGACATGGCGGAACTTCTTTCAATTTTAATCCGAGTATTGTTTTTGATACTACTCAGGATTCTCTAGTTGTGCCATTTGGTGTAGAAAGCAAAAGACGCCAGACCTTATTTATGGTTTATAAAGTAAAAGACAGTTTGAAAGAACAATTTTTATGGACCATCAATGATCCTAAAAAAATAATAGCAGCCGGTACAAATAAACGATTGGTCGACTTAAAGAAATATTCGTATCAATCGTATCAAGAAAAAATAAAACCGCATAAAGCAAACATTCACTTTTTTCAGCAGAATGTGACTGATAGCGTCGCAAAGTTGTCTTCGTTGACTATTGGGCAAATGTCTAAAATGGAGAAACTGCCACCAGAAGAATTTAAAGGAAATATTAGTGAAATATTGATTTACAATAGGGTTCTTTCTGGTTTAGAAACACAAAAAGCAGCGAGTTATCTGGCTGTTAAATACGGAATTTCACTTTCTCAATTCGAAAATAAAAATTATGTAAACAGTTTAGGACAAACCATTTGGGATGCCGAAAAACATAAAGGTTTCACCTCGTCTATTACCGCAGTCGGCCGTGATGATGCCAGCGGCTTATTACAACTAAAAAGTAATAATATGATAGAGGAAGGACTTTTGACATTGGAACTTAAAAGCAAAACCAATAAAATTCCGAACAATTATTTTGCTTTTTGGAGCGATAACGGAAAAAATCTCTTAGTTAAAAAACAAGAACAAGGCGAACCCATTGGCGTTTCGAGAGAATGGCAGCTGGATTTTGCAAATCCGTCAGATTTGAGTTTAGATTGGACATTTAATCCCGCATTCATAAAAGGAACTTTACCAAAAGATACCTATTACTGGCTTTTAGTCGATTATTCAGGAAAAGGAACTTATGATGAAAAAGATTCAGAATACATTCGATTAGGAAGTACTTCAAACTCAGAAAAATTGGTTTTAAAAGATTTTGATTGGAACAAACAGAAATCAGGAACTGCAAAATTCACCTTAAAAGTGGCGCCTCAAATGTTCAGCAGAGTTTGGATTACCGAATCGCTTTGCGGTGTTTCTGGATCTGGAGAATTAAATTATACGATAGAAGGTGGCGAAGCTCCGTTTACGGTTACCGTTAAAAAAGAAGGAAGCGAAGCCGTTGTAAAACAATGGAACCAAGCAGCAAAAAGCAATAAAGGGGTACAGCTTTCGTCTGGAACTTATGATTATATCGTAAAGGATGGAAAAGGAAATCTCTATTCTGAAACTGTTTTTGTAGCTGATAAAGAAGGTACTTTTCCAAACCTGAAATCAGATTATGTTTTAAGCGATGGAAATGCACTGCTTTTGGACGCAAGTAAAGATCTTCCGAACGGAAATTACCAATATCAATGGTTTTATGAAGGAAATTTTGTAGATGATAATCCGAAATTATTAATTGATCAGGCTGGAAATTATGAGCTTCGATTAATTAACGCACAAGAATGTAGAACATCTAAGAAAATTTCTGTACTGACAGACGGAAAAGAAATCATGGATCGTAGCGTCCTGATTTTGTATCCTAACCCAACAACAGACGGAAAGTTTGCTATTGCACTTCAGTTTCCTAAAAAGACAAATGCAGCAATAAGTATTTATTCTGTAAACGGATCCCTTTTAAAAGAAAAAAAATACAATCAGATCGAAACTTATCTGCACGAAGATAATATTATGGGAGCTTCGGGAATGTATTTGGTAAAAGTAGATTCTGATTTTGGAACTAAAACTTTTAAAGTCATTGTAAAATAAGTATTTAGGAAAATATTTCTTGATGCTAAACCAATAATATAAACCGATTTCCCTTAAATCGATTACCGTTGCTTTATGAAAAATAAAACGATATTACTGCTGCTTTTAATTGGTACATTTTTGTTTGCCGCCAATTTAGGTGAATTTAAAATTCCCTCTTTTTTAAGTAAAAATGAATCAGAAAAAGAAGTGAATGTATCAGAAAAAGAGGTTGCAGCTCTTTTAAAAGAGGATAACACTGCTACGAAATTATTTACTGCCGATATTGAGGAAGGAATAATTGGTGTTGAAAACGCAGATGAAACAGATAATGCTTATGATAACGTTTTTCATTTAAAAGTTAATGAATTGCCATCAAAAAATGAAAAAGCATATTTAGAATACGAGCTTTTTGGCTACGATCAGGCAGCATCTATTTCTAGAAGTTTAAATAATCAGCCAAGTATTGGAGGACAATTTTTATCCCAGCATAAAGCTTGGACAAAACAGTCTGAATTGTTATCTGAAAAATCTTTGAGATCGGGAGACAACGTTTTATTATTTACAGCTCCAGAAGGAATTTCGAACGGGTATAAAATTAAAAACGTTAGAATAGTTTATAGAAATGCATTCGAAGCAAATAAATTGACGCTTCTTAAAGCAGCAAATAAACTATATATTAAAGGAACCAATTTTCCTTCGCAGATTAAAAAAATGACCATTGGCGGAATCGCTGTAGATGTCAATCAGCCAGAATTTGAGTTGGTTTTTGATGCCGAAAATGCTGGTCAAGCCATTTCGATTGTAAAAGAAACTACAACTGGGGTTATTATAAAAGAAAAAGTAGAGTTAAATCAATTTTTAAAAGTTGAAAGTTACAGACCGATGGAAAATGCTAAAGAGCGTATTTTTAAAACCATAAATTTTGAAACTGCCAATACCTTAGATTATAAAGAGTTTAATGCTGTTTTTCCTATTGGTGCATTAAAAAATAATGTGACTGTTTCAGTTAGTGGTTTAAGAAAAATTGACATTGCACCTTTAAATTCGGCGATGGTAAATGTTACCGATGAAAATGCAGGATTTCGATTATTACCTCACGGAACTATTTTTGAAAAAGCAGTAACACTTTCACTTCCATACAACAAAAAAGCAATTCCAGAAGGTTATACCGAAAGAGATATTAATGTGTTTTATTTTGATGAAAACAAACGTCTTTGGCAGGAAGTTTCCAAAGATTCTTTAGACATCAAACAAGGAATAATCAAGGCTAAAACAACTCATTTTACCGATTTTATTGCCGGAATTATCAAAATGCCGGAATCTCCTGAAACTTCAGGTTATACACCAACAAGCATCAAAGATTTAAAAGCAGCGAGTCCACTCGTTGGAACCCAGTCTATTGCACCACCTTCAGCAAATGGAAGAGGAACGGCAAGTACAGGTTTTTCGATCGCAATACCGAATGGAAGAGGAGGAATGCAGCCTTCTTTTAATTTACAATACGATAGTGACGGCGGGCATAGCTGGGCAGGAACGGGCTGGGATCTTTCGGCACCATCGGTAAATATTGAAACGCGTTGGGGAGCACCAAGATATGATGCCAACAATGAAACAGAAAGTTATTCCATTGCAGGAGAAGCTTTAATTCCGAATTCGCATAGAGCCGAATGGATTGGCAGAACTTCTGACAAACAATTTTACCCAAGAAGAGAAAGTGCTTTTCAGCAGATTATTCGTAAAGGATCTTCACCTAAAAATTATTACTGGGTTGTAAAAGACAAAAGTGGTGTAGCAAGTTATTACGGAGGAACAGCTTCTGGACTTGCTGTAAATGGTGTTTTGCAGGATGTAAACGGCAATATCGGACATTGGGCGTTATGTCTTCAAGTCGATTTAAAAGGAAATACTGTTGAGTACGAATACGACAAAAAAGACGGCGAATTGTATCTTAAAAAAGTCTATTATACGGGTTCTGGTTCTCAAAAAGGAAACTACAATGTAACATTTGTAAAAAATGGTGATTTAGGAGAAGCAAATCGTCCAGACGTTCAGGTTTCGGCTCGTTTAGGATTCAAACAATTGAACAATCAGTTATTGCGAAAAATTGAAGTCCGTTACAAAAACGACATGATTCGCAGCTACGAATTGCAATATAAAGAAGGCGCTTTCAAAAAGACATTATTAGAATCTATTTCCGAATATGATTCAGAATCTAAATTGTTTTATACTAATAAATTAGATTATTTTGATGATGTTCGTGATGCTTCTGGAAAATACTCTCCGTTTGGGCCAGAGCAAAACTGGAACGTTCCATCAGATAATATTAAAGAAGGCTTTACAGGAATAAAGGATTTCGAAAGTAACAATACTCTTGCAGGAAGTACTAGCGGAACAAATACTTCTGTTAATTATAGATTAGGAGTTGGACTACCAACATTGGGTTCATTTAAGAATAATACAATTGGAGCACATGGTGCTAATGGATGGGGAAAATCAGAAACTTCTATTGTTTTAGAAGATTTGGATGGAGATTCTTATCCTGATAAAGTTTATAAAATCGGAAATGATATTTATTATAGAAAAAACCTGCACGCAACGCAGCCAAATACTTTTGGAGAAGCAATAAAAATTGCAGGTATAAAAAATCTAGGAATATTTAAAAATAAATCCTTCAGCTGGGGTGTTGATGCGAGTGTTGGTTTTGGAGTAGCTTCTGCAAATGTTGGTTATGACGAACAAAGATCAACCAATAGAACACTCAGTTATTTTATGGATTTTAATGGAGACGGATTGGTGGATTTTGTGAATAATGGCCGAGTATATTACAATCGAATTGTAAACGGAGTGCCGGTCTTTTTAACATCAAGTTTAGAAACACCTTCTCCAGTTTTAGGAGGTGGTGATTTAGCACTCGAAAAACCAGATCGTACGCAAGAACTACAAGAGTTATTAGCTAAAAACCCTCTGCACGATGTGGTGCGTGTATGGCAAGCTCCTGCAAAAGGTACCATTATTGTAAATCAAAGTTTTCAGCTTATTGAAGATACTTCAGAAGAAAGACAAGAGTACAAAACGAGAAATGGTCTTGATAAAGCAGATGGGGTACATTTGTATTTTCAAAAAGGCAATGTTTTGTTATGGGATCAAATTATTGGAGCAGTAGATTATTCCTTGAAAAATAAAGCAGCACAAACAATAAATGTAGAAAAAGGAGAACGTTTGTATTTTAGAATAAGCTCTATAAAAGATGGAAATTATGACAAAGTAATCTGGGACCCTAAGATAGAATATACGCAAGTTGAAAAAAGAACGCCAGCTTCAAGTTCTTTAGAAAATATAAATACCACGGCAAAAGATGCTAATCTAGTTTCTTTACAAAACTTTCATGCTTCAGCTGATTTTTTTGCTAGCCAAGCGAACTCAATTGTTGTTCCAAAAGCAGGAACAGTATCTTTTTCAGGTAAGTTTACCAAACCAGTAACACCAGACCACATTACTTTAAAAATTGTAAAAAATGTAATTAATGTAGCAGGAACAACAACTCTATTTGAAAGAAAGTTTTTGGCTTCAGAAATAGTTGATTTTGATTTACAATCACTTGTTTTTTCGATTCCAGACGATAATACTTTCATTACAACTACATTAGAATCTGCGACGAATATTGATCCTAAATTATTGTTTGCAAATCCTACTTTGACTTTGCCGGCTCTTCCAAATTCTAAGCCAGAAGATAATATTCGCAAAGTAGATGTTGGACATAGTTTTTATTCTAAAATAGATGGAAATTATTTAATAGAAGGTGTAAAACCAGCTGTTTCTGGTAGACTGAAACTTTTTATTAATCCTGCAAATTATAGCTTAGTTAATCCTATAACAGGATTTAGATATAACGGGAATGTAATAATCACGGCAAAACAAAATGGACTTTTAGTTGGAAGAGTGACTTACGCTATTACAAATGGAGTGTTAAGTTTAACCACTTCTGTTTTCGATTTGAATTATAATTATGCTCAAGCTCAAAAAGATATTCCGTTAGACTTAGAAATTTATGTTAGCAACAATACATTGAATGAAATTGTAACGGCTTATCCGAAAACCAATGCCCTAAAAATAAATTATGAAATAACAGATTCAATTACTGATCCCGCAAACCCAGTAGTATGGACAAAAGATACTGATGATTTTTCGATTTTTACTGATTTAAGTGAGACGGAGAATAATTTTGGACTTCAATACAAAAACTGGGGACGTTTTATTGTAAATGGAGACTTGGCAGGCAATCTTATAGATGAGTCAAAACTTAAATTTGAAAACAACAGCGGTATTGATCCTAATAATTTTCCTGATCCAAACAATTTGGATCCAGATAATATGCCTGGTGAATTTGACACTGGAAAAGAATATTTTTTACCAATGAGTGCTGTTTATTCTGATGCTATTTTGTACGGAGGAGAAAAGGCAAGTTTTATTCAAAAAGAGTTCATGGGAACCAATCGTTTGGGAGAAGATGACTTTGCAGAATATACTGATTTCACTTCTCCTGTAACTGAATTATTAGGAAACGGAGAAACTGAAGCTCTGGATATGATTTCGGAAAGTAAGAGTAGAAGTATTGGTGGCGGTGCAGGAGTAGGAGGCGGTGCCGGTGGGATAAGTGGCGGACTTACCAAATCAGAAGGTGATACTTATGTAGTTCAAACAATGAGTGATTTGAATGGTGACCGTTATCCAGATTATATTATTGACAGTAAAGTTCAATATACATCACCAATTGGAGGAAAAGGCACTGAGATAACCAACATTGGCGATTTCAGCCACTCCAAAACTAGCAGTACAGGTGGAAGCTTGTCAGGGAGCTATAATCATGGCGCCCCGCAAAGTTCCTTGCAAATGACAGTGAATAAGGGAAAAGTTAAGTTTTCTTCTGGTGCAAGTGCTAGTATTCAAGAAGCATTAAAAGCGGGTGGAACAGTTAGTTTAGGAGGAAATGTTGGAAAAGGTGAAGACCGTTCAACTTATATTTATTCTGATATAAATGGTGACGGACTTGCAGACCGAATTGAAACTAATGAAATGGTCTCACTGAATACAGGTTACGGATTTTTGCCTGCTGAAAAATGGGAAAAAATGAATGTAATCAATAAAGGAACTTCATTAGATATTGGAGGAAGCGCTGGTTACAGTGTGATGAACGGATCTTTTTCCGGAGGATTAAACTATTCGAGAAGTACTTCAGATAACAGTCATTCGTTTTTGGATATTAATGGAGACGGTTTGGCAGATAAAATTGAGTATAGAGATAATGAAGTTTTAGTCGAATTGAATACAGGTAATTCATTTGCTCCAGCTGTAAGTTATCCACGTTACGAAAAAATGACACGAAATACAGGTGTAAGTTACGGAGGAAGTTTAGGAGCATCTTATGATATTCCATTAGTGCCTCCTTTTATTGTAATGAAGTTGACACCAAGTTTCGGAGGAAGTTTTGGAGCAAGTACTTCTCGTAGTGAGGCTTCTTTTTCGGATATTGACGGTGATGGAAATCTAGATTATATTCTATCTACAGATCAGGATAAATTAATAGTTCGCCTTTCCAACATCAAAAGAACCAATAAACTAAAAAGCGTTACAAACGGAGCAGGAAACAGCTACGTTGTAGATTACGAATTATTGAAGCCAAGCTACGAAAACCCTTCTGCAAAATGGGTGTTGCAATCTGTTGATGTTTTTGACGGACATACTGGCGACGGTATCGATCATTCAATTGCTAAATTCAGATATGAAAATGCTTATCACGATCGTCGTGAAAGAGAATTTTACGGTTTTGGAAAAGTGATTCAGGAGCAGATTGATGCGGCAGATAATTCGGTTTTCATGACATCGGTTCAGGAATTTTACAATCAGGATTATTTCCGTAAAAATCTATTGAAGCACAGTTATGCTTTAGACAAAAACGGAAAAATGCGTCAGGAATCTGAAAACGAATACAGTTTTATTGATGTCGCGACACAGGCGAGTGTTCCGGTTTCAGAATTGAACTTACCTTCTTGCGATGCCAAACGTATTTTTGTTGGATTAATTCATGCCAACCAAAAAGTATATGAAGGAGGAAGCGATTATCTAGAAACCAACACTTTTAATACTTATGATGCTAACGGAAATATCACGAAATACGAAGATTTAGGAAACGGTGCTGCAAGCGATA
>NZ_CAMLIX010000154.1 GCF_946479975.1 uncultured Flavobacterium sp. | reverse complement strand
GAAGGCCCTGCAGGCATATCAATTGCCACTCCATATTGTGTTGCTAATTGTTTTGCCACGGTTACAAACTGATTTCCTGGCCCGAAGATTTTATATACTTTCGGAATGGATTGTGTCCCAAAGGTCATTCCTGCAATTGCCTGAATACCGCCAACTTTCAGAATTTTAGTTACACCGCATAAATTAGCAGCATATAAAATTGCTGGATTAATTTTCCCCGATTTATCTGGAGGAGAACACAACACAATTTCTTTACAACCTGCAATTTCAGCTGGAACTGCCAACATTAAAACCGTTGAAAATAAAGGTGCTGTTCCGCCTGGAATATATAAACCAATTTTCTGGATTGGTCTTTTTTCCTGCCAGCAATTTACTCCTTCAACTGTTTCAATAGCAATTCTTTCTGTTTTTTGAGCATTGTGAAATTTGTAAATATTACTTTTTGCAAGTTCAATCGCTTCTCTTAATTCCGTCGGAATCAAACTAATTGCTTCGTTAATTTCTGCTTGAGAAACCTCATAGTTTTCCAAGGAGATTCCGTCGAAAATTAAAGTGTACTTCGCAATGGCTTCATCTCCTTTTTTCTGCACTTCTTTAAAAATCTCTTTTACCGTCACTTCGATATCATCAATAGTTTGGGTTGGTCTCTTTAATATTTCTGACCAGATTTCTGGTTTTGGATTGTCTATTTTATTCATAATATTTCATATTAAATTCCAAATTTTCTAAATCCCAAATTCCAATGTTTGTGTTGAAATTTTTAACGCAAAGGACGCAAGGTTTTTTATTTACTATGTCTTCAAAACGCTAAGTTCGCAAAGTTTGGAATTTGGAATTTGGAATTTCTTTTTTTTACAGTACCATTTTCTCAATTGGGCAGACTAAAATCCCTTCTGCTCCAACTTCTTTTAATTGATCGATTACATCCCAAAAAGTATCTTTGTCGATTACAGAATGAACACTGCTCCATCCTTCTTGTGCCAACGGAAGAACCGTTAAACTTCTTAAAACTGGAAGAATTTTTCCAACGGCGTCGATTTTGTCATTTGGAACGTTCATCAAAATATATTTTGAATTTCTAGCTCTTAAAACAGCCTGAATTCTAAATTTTAAAGTATCAATGTGTTTTTGAATTTCTGGAGAAACTTTTGGAGAAACCGCTAAAACAGCCTCACTTTTCAAAATAACTTCAACTTCTTTTAAATTGTTTTTGAATAAAGTACTGCCACTTGAAACAATATCTACAATCGCATCTGCAAGTCCGATATTTGGAGCGATTTCTACAGATCCAGAAATTTGGTGAATATCTACTGAGATACCAAATTGTCCGAAAAAGTCATTTACTGTATTTGGATACGAAGTCGCAACACGTAATCCCGCTAAATCCTGAACAGAATTGTATTCGAATGTTTTAGGAACTGCAACAGAAACTTTACATTTTGAAAATCCTAATTTCTGAACAACTTCGATATCTTTTCCTTTTTCTACCAAAAGATTGTCGCCAACAATAGCTAAATCTACTACTCCGTCAATTAAATACTGCGGAATATCTGAATTTCTAAGGTATAAAACTTCAAGAGGAAAATTGGATGCTTCGGCTTTTAACTGGTCGATTCCGTTGTTGATTGAAATACCGCAGTCTTTTAAGATTTGAATGCTGTCTTCGTTTAAACGACCTGATTTTTGAATTGCAATTTTTAAAGTACTCATTTTTTTTAGTTGTTTGTTGGTTGATAGTTTGAGTACAAAGAGTTGAATAAAAAAACCCGTTTGATGTACTCAAACGGGTTTTAAAATATGATGATTTACATGCATACCATTAACACATCGCTTGAGAGCAATTATGTAGATGATGATGATGTAATTGAATTGAAATCATGATTTGTTTTGTGTTTTACTACTTTGATTCGGTTGCAAATATACTAGATAAAATAATTAAAAAGCAATTTTTATTTTAACTTAAAGATAGTTTATTGTTAAAAAATGTTTTGAAACACATTTTACGCAATGATTTTTTAAAATTACTCTATAAAATCATCAAATTCATCAAAAATCAATGAAACCGTGGTTCCTTTGCCAATTTCGCTTTCTATTTTAAATTTAATTTCAAGCAGATCAGTCATTCTTTTTACGATGAATAATCCAAGTCCAGTTCCTTTAATTTCGGAATGATTTAAAGAATCAGATCTAAAAAACGGATTTAAAATAGACTCTAAATCTTCTTTCACAATACCTATCCCATGATCCGTTATCGTACATATAATTTGATTTTCATTTCTGGTTAAAGAAATGAAAACATCTCCTTTTTTATTTGAATATTTAACAGCATTAGAAATGATATTTCTGAGAATAGTAACAATTAAATAATTATCAGAATAGATGCAGAATTCTTCTGATGCTTTTAAAACAACATTAATTTCTCCTAATCTGATTTTTTCTGCATTTAGCGTTAAAACGTCTAAAATAACTGCATTCAAGTAAACATTTTCTTTACGAATATTTTGCTTTTGATTTTCAAAACGAGCCATCATAAGCAATTGATCTACAAGCGAATTTAGATGATCCACTTCATTGATACAATAATTTATTTTTTCTTCGTATTCCTTGTTGTCTCTGGGTTTACGAATCAGCACTTCAAGTGTTCCTTTAATAACGGTTAGTGGTGTTCTTAACTCATGAGAAGCATCAGATGTAAATTGTTTTTCACGTTCAATGGCGTCTTCAATACGGTTCAATAAATTATTAATTGTTTTAGAAAGCGTGAACAATTCATCGCGTGTTTTTGGAAGCGGAATTCTTGATTTCAAATTATCTTTGGTGATAATTTTAGAAGTATAAATAATATCATTTATTGGTTTTATACTTCGTCCTGCAAAAAATCTAGCGAGAAAAAATAATATTAAAAGAATAATTGGAAAAGTAATGAGCAAAGTGTCCATCAAATTATCTAAAACTTTTGAAGAATCAGACAATGACATGGCAATAATTAAATATCCTATTTTCTTTGAATTTAGATGAAGCGGAACTTGAATCTGACGAATTTTATTCCCTAACAATTTGGTATCAAAAAACTGAAAATGCTCTTTATTTTCATGAAAAACCAACTTCTCATTCTTTAAATTGGGAGATTTCTCGATGATTTTTTTATTCAAATCTAAAAACTGAACAAAAACAGGGTTTACATCTACAGAATTATGTTCTCTTTCCTCCCATTCTTCAGTATCCATAAAGATTATTACTTTATTTTCTGTTCTGATTTCTCTTAAATGATCTGCAACTTCAATATTTAAATTTTCATCAATATGGTTGTAAACAGTCAGTTTTACTATGAAATATATAGCCGAAAAAACGGCCAGAACCAAAAGCCCAGTTCCCACAATGTAATTTAAGGCAATTCGATCTTTAAAGGATAATGATGTCATGTTTTAATCATTGGCAATGTAGCCAACTCCGCGAATGGTTTTGATATAATCTTCTTCAATTTTAAGGTTGAGTTTTTTACGAATGGCATTCATAAAAACATCAATTACGCCTGTATCGTATTCGAAATTAATTTCCCAAACATCTCTCAAAATCTGATTCCGAGTACAAACTTTTCCTTTATTCTGAATTAAATACGTCAACAACTCAAATTCTCTTTGTGTCAAGAAAATTTCTTCTTCGTTTTTTAAAACAACATGTTTAGATAAGTCAATTGTAATGTTTCCGAGCGTTAGAATTTCTTTTTTAATTTTATTTCTAAAATGCACCTTTATGCGTTCAACAAGCTCTTCAAAACTAAAAGGCTTTTTGATATAATCGTTTGCGCCAGCTTTTAAACCTTCGATAGTTTCCTGCACCGTATCTTTTGCAGTTAAAAAAATAATGGGAGTCTGCTGATCTTTAACTCTAATAGCTTTACAGAGATCAAGTCCATTAATTTTCGGAATCATCCAATCTAAAAGTATCAAATCAAACTTTTGGTTTTGAACCAATTCAAAGCCTTTAGAACCGTCATTTGCGGTCGTAACCTGATAACCTTCTTCCTGTAAACCTTGTTTAAGAAACTGAACAATTCCTAATTCGTCTTCAACTATTAAAATATGCATGTTTCGTGTCTAATTTAAGATTTGCATTGATTTTTACAATTCAAAGATAGATAATTTAACAATTTAATTTGATAGAAAATACATACAATTAAATAAATCGATTATCTTAAGCAAACATTAAGATAACGTTAAGTAAGGTAAAAGTCTAACTTAATCTGGCGTTAATGAAACGGATTTAATTTTGTAAAAAAAATTTAGATGACTTTTTACAAAAAACTTTCGCCTTTTTACAATCTAGCTTTATTGTACTTTATTGTAAGTTTTGTGCTTAGGATCGTTCTTCTTTTTCATCCTATTACACAAAGTTCATTTACTTTTCTTGAAAGCCTGAAAATCTTTAGTTTAGGAATCATTTCAGACTCTTTTGTGTTTGTAGTAGCGGCTTCATTTTTGTGGCTTTATCTTATTTTTATATCCAATTCTAAATACAACAAACCTTACGGATATGTAATTCTGGGCGGTTTTATTTGTCTGCTCCTATATATTGCATCTGGAAAAAGTATTTTTGATGAATATGGTGGCGCACTGCCAAAGATTGTTTTGATTTTTGTTTCAATTAAAACGGCATTATTTTCACTTTTGCTCTTCTTACCAAAACACCGTGATAAAATTAGATTTTGGCTTTTTACTTTTGTTATCTTTTTATACGTTTTATTGATATTACAAAATGCCATCAGCGAATTTTTCTTCTGGAATGAGTTTGGTGTAAAATACAACTTTATAGCAGTCAATTACCTAATTTATACGAATGAAGTTATTGGCAATATTATGCAGTCATATCCTGTAATTCCTATATTTTCGGCATTATTTATCGTTACCGCGATTATTACTTATTTCATTGTAAAAAATTCTAAAAAGTATGTAGAGTGTATTCCAACTTTACCTCAAAAGCTTAAAATTTCGGTAATCTATGGTGTACTTTTTATTTGTTCGTTATTTGCAATTCCGAGTTTAGCAAAAACAGAAGATTCTAAAAACATTTTCGTCAACGAATTACAATCCAACGGAATCTATAAGTTCTATCTGGCTTTTCAGAATAACAAATTAGATTATTTCAAATTCTATAAAACTATTCCAGATCAAAAAGCTTTTGCACTTTTAAAAGAACAAATTCCAACTATTTCAGGTCAGAACACAGAACAAGAAGTTAAAAATGATTCTGTTGAAAAACGTAAAAATGTAGTTTTAATTACTGTTGAAAGTTTAAGTGCAGATTTTATGAAAATCTACGGAAACGAACAAAATATAACTCCGTTTCTTGACAGTCTGGCTCAGAAAAGTTTGTTGTTTACTAATGTTTATGCGGCAGGAAACAGAACTGTTCGCGGACTTGAAGCGGTTACGTTATGTTTACCGCCGACTGCCGGAGAAAGTGTTGTAAAAAGAGAAGACAATAAAAATAAATTTTCGACAGGATCGGTTTTTCGTAAAAAGGGTTATAATGTAAAATTTATGTACGGCGGCGATGCATTTTTTGATAATATGCAGGATTTCTATTCTGGAAACGGTTATCAGATTGTAGACAAATCAAGTTTTGCTGAAAACGAAATTACTTTTTCTAACGTTTGGGGGGTTTGTGATGAAGATATGTACAACAAGGCCATAAAAATCATGAGTGCCGAAGCCAAAGAAAACAAACCGTTTTTTAATCATATTATGACGGTGAGTAATCATAGACCGTTTACATATCCGAATAATAAAATTGATATTCCGGGAAATATAAAATCTCGTGACGGCGGCGTAAAATATACCGATTATGCGCTGAAACAGTTTTTTGAGCAAGCTAAAAAACAACCTTGGTTCAATAATACTGTTTTTGTAATTGTAGCAGATCACTGTGCATCG
Source organism: uncultured Flavobacterium sp. (assembly GCF_946479975.1). Next base: position 6,601 of record NZ_CAMLIX010000154.1, on the reverse strand, counting down.
AGCGCTGGAAAAACAGAATTGCCGTTAGACAAATACAGAATTCCAGCAATCGTTTATTCATCAGACATTAAACCAGAAAAATTCACGAAATTAATGTCTCAGATTGATATTATGCCAACAGTATTTGGTTTACTGCATTTTGATTATAAAAGTAAATTTTTCGGACAGGATGTCTTTAAACCAGATTATCAGCCGAGAGCTTTAATTGCTACTTATCAAGATTTAGGTTTGATTAAAGATAATGTTTTGACAATTTTATCTCCAAAACAACAAATCAAACAGTTTCAACTAAAACTTAATCCAAAAAGTGGTATTGCTCCTGAATTTCAGCTCTATTACGATCAAATTCCTTTAAAATCTGAAAATACAAATTTAGCAGACAAAGCCATTTCTTATTATCAAGCAGCTTCCTATGTTTTAAAAAATAAAGAATATCAGCTTAAAGATCTAGGTATGAAAACAAAAACCAATAATTTATACGCAAAGATTCAATAAGCATATAAATACTATTTTCAAGGAATCTCATCGGCAGAAAATATAGCGTCATTTTCATTATTTCCTGAAAAGGACATTTGTTAACGTAATGCAACTATACGCCTTTAATCAAACGTTTCTAAAGAACGTATAATAATTGTGCCAAAATTATTTCTACCGACGAGCTATTCCTTTTAAATATAAAATCTATAACACAAAAAAACCTCAAATTCAAGATGAATTTGAGGCTTCTGCAGTTTCAATGAAACCTAAACTTTGACTAAAAATTAATCGTTCTGATTTCTCATTCCGAATAAATCTCCTTTTTGATAAAGCTCCCAGTCTTCTTTTAAAGCTTTACTATTTCTTTTTGTAACCTCTGGCGAATCTAAATCAGTTAAATCAGGTTTTCCAGCATTGATCCAAGCGGTGTACCAGAAACTTGCTGTTGCTGTAATTGCTTTTTTCATCTGGCTTTCTACCATTCCGTTTAGTTCATCGTGAAGTTTTTTGGCATATTCATCAGAGAAAACAGCCGAGTTGTATTTGCTTTTCAGCACTTTACCATCTGTATCCATTTTAAAAACTTGATTTTCTGGTGTAACCGTTCTCAATTTTTTATCAATATCCAACAATGGCTGTGCTAAACTATGTGTATCATTAATCATATCCCAAATTGCTTTATGAACATCTTCATAATGATGCGCATAGGGAACATTTAATTTATAATTTTTAACAAATAACTCAGGAAGTCTGCTTTCCCAAAGAGAATGAATTCCTTTTTGATCAGTCAACTGCCCGTCATGGTTTGCAGAAGTGTGTAATGGCATGTGCGCATCACCAATATAATGACCTAAATCTGCGGCCAAAAACAAGATTTCTGCTCTATTTTTTTCTTTAAAAGCTTTAGTTAATTTTACCATCATATCTTCAATGTACCAAGGTAAGATACCATTATCGCTTAAAAATTTAGCATCATACTTTTTCTTAGCTTCTTCTAAAGTTTGTGGATAAGTATCAGCAGCACCAAAGTTTTCCATATCAAAATAATGTCTTGGGCCTTCTTCTTTATAACTTAAAGCATATTTACGAATATCTGGCACCGAAGCTTCTTGTGTTATAAAATCAATATGATTGTAAAAGAAAGTCTGAAGCGGATAAGGCAGAGCCATTACAGCAGCCTTATTAATTCTTTCGTGACCTACAATTCCCCAGGATAATGTAAAAAAACCAATAATTAAAGCACAGATTGCTATTAACCTTGGTTTCGATTTGAAGTTTTTCATTTTTGTTTTTGTATTTGAGGGTGCAAATTTACCTTATTTATGGATAATTCAAAGTATAACCTTCTAACTTTATGTAAATTTAATTTTTTTCGATTTTTGAATCATATCTGTAACATAAGTTCATGTTTGAAAGATTTTCTTTCGTAAGTTTGTTAAAGTACTAAACCTTATAACCATGCGCTTTACTTTTTTAAATGTGATCTTCTTTTTGTCGACAATTTGTTTTGCTCAAGACATCGACATACTTCCAAAAAATGTCAATGACAGTATTTTAAATTCAAAAAGAACGCTCAGATTTTCAGATCCATTTAATGAGGAAAGAATCATGCAGAAATTGTTTCCAGGAAAATTATACCATCTTCCAGATAAAAATACTTTTGTGAGCTGGAACTGCAAAACCTGCAAACCAGCGCCATTTGTTGATGTAAACGGTGTAGAAGGCGATCAAATGTTTCCTTATACTAATGGTGTTGCCACAAGACTTTTAGCAAATATTGATTATGCTGATTCTAAAGACAATAAATTTAAAATAATTGCTTTTAACCATTCAACTCATGATGAAGACGGTTTACAAACCGGCCGTTTTTCTGGAGGTTTATTAGGATTGGCTAAGTTTGCAAAAAATGGCAAAATCTGGGAAATGAAATCCTTTCAACCAGCTGTTGCTGCCTTTGGTGCTTTTGCACAATGTCCGACTCCAAAGATTGTAGAAATTGGAGAAGACCAATTTGCCTTTACTTTGTCACATATAAATGGCGGTGCTGGAGGTCCTTATGAAGGTTATCTTTATCTTGTGGCGGGACTTGATGGAAAATATCAAATCATTATGGAGGTCGCTTCTTATCGTTTGACCAATATGGCAAGCATAAGTTGGTCTGGGTCTTATAAAGTTGTTGAAGATAGTGCTAAAAAGCATTTTAGAGATATTATTATTAAATCTACCGGAACTTTTAATAAAGACGCAAAGGCTGAAGATGAATTTGAAGCCACTCTTCCCGAAGAAATAGCTCAAATGGCTAAAACTAAAACCAAGTTTGATTTTGAAATTGAAAGACGATTTTCATTCAAAGGGAAATTCTATAAAATGGTTGATAAGCCAACTGTAAAGTTTTCGAATGTCAAGTAATTAGCTGAAATAAATAATTGATACTAAAGCTAAAATCGCAATAAACACCCAAAGTAAAACACCTTGCAACAAAGGCTTTACTCCTACTGTTTTTAGAGTTGCAAAATTTAAAGTCGCACCAATTAAAAACAGCGTAATTGTTAATCCGATTTTTGCAATTCCAACAATGTGCGGCGCGAAAACATTTATAGATGGAACAAAAGTATTTAAAAGCATTGCAAGTATAAACAAACCAATAAAATAAGGGATTTTAATTTTTGTCCCGACGCTTTGGGATTGATTTTTAAAAACAAAAGCTGTTACAAGCGATATAGGAATAATCCACAAAGCTCTTGCTAATTTAACTGTTGTTGCGACCTGTAAAGCTTCTGCCCCATATTTATTGGCTGCACCGACCACAGAACTTGTGTCGTGAATGGCAATAGCGCACCATAATCCGAAGTCTTTTTGAGATAAATTCAATTGATGTCCGATAAACGGAAATACAAATAATGCAATTGAATTCAGTATAAAAATAACGCCTAGAGCTACAGAAGTCTGATTTTCATTTGATTTGATAACTGGAGCAATTGCCGCAATCGCACTTCCGCCACAAATGGCAGTTCCGCAAGAAATTAAATGTGATGTTTTTCTTTCTGTTTTAAACCATTTTCCTAGAAGAAAACCAAAAAGTAATGTGCTGAAAATTGAAAATACAGTAAGCAGTAAACCTTCTTTCCCTACAGAAACAGCGCTGTAAGCATTCATTCCAAATCCTAAACCTACAACAGAAAATTGCAATAAAAATGTGATTGCTTTTTGATTGAACTCTACAAATGGATTTCCGAAAACATTCACAATCACAATTCCTAATAGAAGTGCGATTGGCGGAGAAATAATCGAAAATAAGCATAAAACAATTATTACAACAAAAAGTATTTGCTGTAAAGAATAACTAATTTCGAATAGTTGTGCTGTTGAATGTTGTTTTGTTTTCAAAATAAAGTAATTGATATTTACTTAGCAAAGTTCCGACCTTAATACGGATTTTGCCAATCGTAAATTACAATCGACTATAACTTCAAGTTATAATGAGAAGCCAAATTTTGAATAAATAGTTCTGATAAAGAATCAGATTTACCTTGTAAGGTAATGATATAAAAATATCTTTCAATGGATAGTTTTTCGACATCCAAAACAATTAATTCTTTATTTTTCAATTCCTTACCAACAGCATGAATTGACATAAAAGCAAAGCAATCCGAGTTCAATAAATATGATTTAATACTTTCTGTACTTCCTAACTGCATTTCGATTTGTAAATCGGTAAATTTTAATCCTGCTTTTTTTAAAGCAAATTCTATAACTTCTAGTGTTCCAGATCCACGTTCACGAGTTATGAATTTCATTGATTTTAAATCGGTTAACGAAATTTCGTTTTGTTTTGCTAAAGGATTTTTGTTGTTGCAAACCAAAACCAATTCGTCTTTTAAAAACGGAATATACTTTATAGATTGATTTTTCGATTGTCCTTCAACAATTCCGATTTCAATTTCTTTATTGATTAAGGCATTTTCGATTTGTTCCGTGTTTCCATTTAACAAATTGACTTTTATGTCTTTTTGTTTTTGATGAAAATCGGCAAGAACTGGAGAAATTATATATTGAGAAATAGTTGTACTCGCTCCTAACCTTAATAAACCTTGACGTTCTTTTGTAAATGAACTAATTTCAAAGTCTATTTCTCGATAAATATCAAAGATACTCTTAGTATATTTTAGAAGAATTTTTCCTGCTGGTGTTAAAGCGATTTTAGAACCGTTACGTTCAAAAAGTTTGGTTTTATATGTTTCTTCTAACTCCTGAATATGTTTAGAAACTGCGGGCTGCGTAATATACAATTCTGTTGCCGCTTTAGTAAAATTAAGGCGGAGCGCAACGGTGTAAAATACTTTTAGCCTGAAGTCCATTTAATTATAATTTTTAGTTTTTAATCAAAATATATTTTAGTATTATTTGATTTTTCATAATCACTTCCTATATAAACATTTTTTTGATTATAATTCTTTAAGAAATGAGAATAAAAATGCTCTTCAATTAGCTTTGATTTACAGAAGCAAAAAGTTTGATTTTTATCAACTCCAAATTGTATTAAAACCTTTTTACCATTTCTTACAATACCATATTGTACATCTGAAAGTACTTTTATTTGAGTACACTCAACAAAGTTTTCCATTTTCGGAATTCCGATATTAACTAGACTTGCATCCGCCTTATTAAACGCCAAAACATTAAAATTCTCTAAATTAAGAGCATATTTCCCTATCTCAGGAGTAATAAATATATAATTCTTCGAAGAGAAAAAATTAGTGTTATTTCTAAATTTGTTATATTGAGCAAAATCATTTTCATAATTAGGTAAATCTTTAAATGTGTAAGTCTTTTTGAAATTACTCTCTAAATTAGCTTTAGAAAACGAAACATTCCTTTTCTGATAAGATGGTTCAAAAAAATAAAGACTTTTATCTTCTAAAGACAAATAAACAAAACCTCTTTCCTTTTTTATAGGTTTTCCGTCAATATATATGATGTCATTTTTAAAATCATTAAAAAATGGAACTTTATGCGATTCTGCATATTCAGCAATATTTGAATCTTGTACATATTTCTGAGTATTTAGATTGAAATCGAAAATAAAATAACCTGCAAATTCATCAAAAGTACTCCTATTAAGAATATATAGAGAGTCGTTAAACTCCATAAAATAAGGATTTTTATAAATTTTCCCTTGATTGATTTTTATTTTACTTAAAACTTTTTTTGTTTCTAAATCTACTTTATAAAGTATATAAAACATATTATCTGGATCTGATTGCTCAAAATTCAAAACATATAAATTTGAGCCTTTCAAATATACCTCAATAGGCTCAGAATCAAATTTTTCATCAGATTTTAGTTCTATTACATTTTGAGAAAAAGATTGAAAACCTAATACAAAACATAAGAATAGGAAAAAGTTCCTCATAAATAGAAAATATTAAAGTACAAAACAAATAAAATCAATTACAACAAGCCATTATACTTTCTGACAAACCATTCAGTTGTCAATAAAACAGCAATCAAAATCAATAACCAAACCCAGTCAATAATTGGAGTTTTAGTCGAAATATTTTTTTCTATTGACTTATAATCTTTGCTTTCTAAAAGTGTATTGATCAATTGATCGGCTTGGTTTTCGAAGAAAGCTTTCCCTCCGGTTTGCTGTGCCAATTGATTCAATTTCAGAACATCTGGATTTACGAATTGTTTTTCGATATCAAAATCTAAAATCTCAAAATGACTTGCGTAGGAAGTGTTTGAATTTAATTCTTTTACTGTAAAGTTATATTTTCCTGCCGGAAGTCCTTCTAAATTAGCTGAGAAAGAATTACTTCCTTTCAATAAATCGTAGTTCTTAGTTTGTTTTGTTGCAGCGTTTACAACGGTGATTGTAAGTCTTGCTTTTTCGTCAAATTCGTAATTTTTATTGAAATACTGCGCATTGATTATAATTTCTTCTCCAGAATTATAGAAGCTTTCATGCGTTACAACTAAGGATTTTTTTGAAGATGCAGATGCTAAATATTGAATAATCTTATCGATGAAAACATCATATTTTTCAAATGATTGATTGTCAACATGACTTTGCAAACGCCATTTCCAGCTGTTTTCGCCTAAAAGAAAAGCGGTTCTTTTG
>NZ_CAMLIX010000153.1 GCF_946479975.1 uncultured Flavobacterium sp. | reverse complement strand
GATTTGATTTCCTTTTATTTCCTGAGATTTAAAAGTTGGTCCGCTGTGCACTTGTTTTTTGCCATAAATATTGTTCATTGCGATGGCGACCAAACGCAAACCAATGTCTTGTTTGTTTGTTGGGTGAATGTCTTTTGCATTTCCGATATCGGTTGTAACGGCCATTCCGGTATTTGGTAATTTAAGGGTTTCTGACTGTGCTTCGCGAAGTTCTGCCCAACGGCTTCCTTTTTGGCTGTTTCCTCCAGTTTCATCAAAAGTGGATAATTGCACAAAATAGAATGGAAAATCGCCTTGTTTAAACTTCGTTCTCCAATCGTTGATCATTAATGGAAATGCTTTTTTGTACTGTTTTGCTCTCCAAACATTGGCTTCGCCTTGATACCATAAAACGCCTTGAATGGCATAAGGAACCAGCGGATTTACCATTGCATTGTACAATAATGAAGGGTAACTATTTGGCGAAACGGAAACTTTTACCTGAATTACGTTGAATTTCCAATTTCCTTCTAATGGCAAATTTGAATCTTTAAAATCGATTTTTAAATCGGATGGATCGCCGTAGATTCCGCCACCTCCACTGTAATCTGTAATTCTAACGGCAATTACGTTTGTTCCTTCTTTTAGCACATTTGCCGGAATTTTGTAGATTCTTAGTTTGTCCCACAGATTATTGGTTCCAATTTCAACTCCGTTTATATAGGTTTTGTCTTCGTCGTCTACTTTTGCTAAATGTAAAACGGCTTCTTTTTTCGCTTGTTCTGCGGTTAAAACAATTGTTTTTCGCATCCAGACAATTCCGTCGATATTGCCAATTTGTTGGTTTTCCCAAAGTGAAGGCACTTTTATTTCTGGCCAGTTTTTGTCATTAAAATTAGCATCTTTAAATTGTGTTTCGTTTTCCATTGAAACATCAAAACCTTGTACTTTTTTAATATTTTCCAGCATTGCTTTTTTATGCACTTCAAAAATCGCATTGATGTCTACACTTGGAACATCGGCAATCATTGATTTGAATTCGTCACTTTTTTCGAAAGCTTCGCGGCTTGTCCAGGTTTCTACATTTGTTCCGCCCCAAGAAGTATTGATGATCCCGATTGGAATTTTTAGTTCTGCATACAATTTTCTTGCGAAATAATAACCAACAGCCGTAAAATTGCCTACATTTTCTTTGTTGGCAACTTCCCATTTTCCTGCTTTTAAATCGTCTTTTGGAGTGCCACTTAAATCTTGCGCCACACCAAAATGACGAATCATTGGATAATCGGCATCGGCAATTTCTTTTTCAGAATTCATGGTTTTGAAAACCTGAAATTCCATATTCGATTGCCCGCTGCAAATCCACACTTCGCCAACCAAAACATTAGTAATCGTTATTTTATTTTTTCCGATAATGATCAATTCGAATGGACCACCAGCCTTTTCTGCAGCTAAATTTAATGTCCATTTTCCGTTTTTATCGGCTGTTGTTTTTTTAATTTGTTTGTTGAAATGAATTTCTACATTTTCATTTGCATCGGCAAAACCCCAAATCGGAATTGGTTTGTTTCTCTGCAAAACCATTCCGTCAGAAAAAACTAAAGGCATTCTAACATTCGCATTTGATAAAACACTAAATATCAACAAAATAAAAACAAAAACTTTTTTCATCTTTTCTAATTTATTTTTTTAAACCATGTAAGTGATATAAGTAAATTTAAGCGCGCCTTTCAAGAAAAACTTAAAATACTTATATCACTTATATGGTTGTATAACATTTTTTTACTTTAATCCGTCGATTAATGCGTTTAAAGCTTGTGTATCGAAGATAGTATTATTGGTTCTATTAATAATTCCGAAACCATTATTTCCCATACTTCCTTCGTCCCAATAAAAAGGTAATAAGCCGTTTGCTTTTGCCGTTTTTACGACCGTTTTTAAATAGTAAGCTCTTGAATTTAAATGTAATGTCAATGCGTCTCCCGTTAAAGTTGTTCTGCGAATTGCGCCAAATTCTCCTAACAGCACTGGAATTCCTTTGTCGACAAACTGGGTTTTCATCAATTTAAAATTCTTTTCTAAATCGGCTTCTTCTCCCCAAGTTGCGTTTCGCTCTTTATCAGTTGTTGAATGAAATCCTGCTCCCCAATAATAGAACATTTTACCCCAAGTTTCGTCTTTGGTTAAACCTGCAAAATTCCACGGAGAATAGTAATGAACCTCAACCATCATTCTGCCAGTAACTTTATCTGTGGGCAATGTAGTCATTAATTTATTTGTTTTTTCAATGTCTGTCGTTGGACCTTGGACTACCAAAACACGAGTCGCATTTTTTCCGCCAGTTGAGCGAACGGCATCGATAAAAGTTTGGTGATACGAATTTAATACGTCCATTTGCGCTGCATCTTCAACTGCTGGTTCGTTGGCACTTGCAAAAAGCAAATGCTCGTCGAATCCGCGTAAGTGTGTTGCGATTTGTTCCCAAAAAGCCTTTTGTTTGGCGTTGTTTTCTACTTTTTTGGCTTCTGTAATATTGTTTTCAAGCCAACCGCCATCCCAGTGGATATTCACTAAAACATACATATCATTATCTACACAATATTGTACCACTTCTTTAACGCGGTTTAGCCAATCTGTTTTGATTTTTGCTGTTGCTGCATTTTCTAAATTTTGATTCCAAGAACACGGAATTCTAATGGCGTTAAATCCGTTTGCTTTTACAGCGTCGATTAAGGCTTTTGTCACTTTTGGATTTCCCCAGGCGGTTTCGCCTCCAGTTGCTTCCAGCGTATTTCCGATATTCCAGCCTAGTTTGATTTTGGCTGCCAATTCAACTGCAGAACTTCCCATTCCAGAAGCATCTGCTGCAATTGGGTTTGTGTTGTAACTTGGATATAAACTTGTTGCAACACCCGCAGCCTGAGATACTGAAATTGATGACACTGGCACTTCACTTCCTGTTAAGGTAATTACTGCATTTCGCGCTGAGCTAGTGCTATTTTCTAAAGCTGTAATTTTAACTATTGTACTTCCAGATGGCCCAGAAGTCTGACTTAGTTTTATCCAAGTTACAGAATTACTTAAAGTCCAAGCAACTCCATTAGAATTGATTGTTACTTCAATTGTATTTTCTTTACTTTCAAAATCAATTTTAGTCTTATTGGCGCCCAATATTTTTATACTTACCGGAGTATTATCTTCTTTATCGGAGCTGCAAGCTAAAACGCCTAAAAATGCAAAGCATAAAATAAGGCTTAAGATGTAATCTTTGATTGGTTTTTTCATTTTATTTGGTTTAAAATAAGCTTTAAAAAAAAATTAACCATATAAGCAATTTAAGTTCATTTAGTCAAGCTTCAAATTAATCTCGCAAAGACGCTGAGACGCAAAGTTTAAAGCAAAGTTTAAATGAACTTAAATTACTTATATGGTTAAAAAAAGACTACTTAATTGTTACTGAAATTTCTTTTTTGATGTCTCTAGAAGAAGTTCCTACTCTCAAAGTATATTTTCCTGGTTCAACTGTCCATTTTTTTGCAGCAACATCATAATACGCTAGTTCTTTTACAGGAACTTTTATGGTTACTTTTTCTGAACTTCCGGCTTTAACAGCTGCTTTTTTGAAACCTTTTAATTCTTTTGCTGCACGAGTAATTTTAGAATCAGATTTTGAAGTATATAATTGTACAACTTCTTTTCCGTCTACTTTTCCAGTGTTTTTAACGTCAACCGTAACTTCAATTACGTCATTTAGAGCGTACGAATCTTTGTTTGCTTTTGCATTATCCAAAGTAAAAGTCGTGTATGATAATCCGTAGCCAAATGGATATAACGGTGCAACATTCTTAGTATCAAACCAACGGTATCCGATCAAAATTCCTTCTGCATAATTTACCGCTTTGTCTCCAGGGAAACTGTTTGTAGCGTGCGCTGGAGAATCCTTAAGTTGTTTTGGCATTGTCCAAGGTAATTTTCCTGACGGATTTACTTTTCCTAAAATAACATCTGCCAAAGCATTTCCTCCTTCAGAACCATTAAACCAGCTCCAAACTAAAGCAGAAGATTTTTGGCTAACTTCATTCAAATCAAATGGAGCGCCTGCAATCATAACCACAATTGTTTTTGGATTTACTGCTAAAACTTGTCTGATCAATTCTTCTTGTCCAAATGGCAAGTGTAAATCTCTTCTGTCTGAAGCTTCTGTTTCGTAATCACGGTTTGAACCTGCGAAAATGATCGCCACATCTGAATTTTTAGCTGCTTCTACTGCTTCTTTTACTTTTGCATCGTCCAATTTATCAATTGTAACTGGTCCTGTAGAAGTAATGTTTCCTAAGTTACCCTTGTTTTTCTCGTCGTAACGCTCTAAATATCCTTCAGCATAATTGATTTTAATTGAAGAAGGTAGTCTGTTTTTAAGACCTTCAAGAGGCGTAACTTCTCTTTTGGTTTTTACTCCCGCTCCAAATCCGCCTAAAGCGTTTTTCTTTGTTGCATTGTTTCCGATAACTGCAATAGATTTTACGCCGTCTAATTTTAACGGCAATGCATTGTTTTCGTTTTTCAATAAAACAATTGCTTCAGCTGCAATATCATAAGCGTCTTTGTAATGTGCTTCGGTTGCGATGCTTCCTTTTGCACGTGTTCCGCCACCCATTGCTTTTACTTGGAATAAGGTTCTTAGAATTCTTTTTACGTGAAGATCAATTTCTTTTTCTGAAACTTCTCCCGATTTTACTGCGGCGATTAATTTATCGGCCAAGAAAAATTCGTTGAATGGTTTTGGAGTTCCCATTTCAATATCTAAACCATTCTTCAAAGCTTTTCCTGTTGAATGCACCGCAGCCCAGTCTGAAACTACAATACCTTTAAATCCCCATTCTTCACGAAGGATTTTATTCAGCATATAATCGTTTTCACATAAATATTCTCCTCTGAATTTGTTGTAAGCGCCCATAATACTGTAGGCTTTTGCCTCTTTTACAGTAGCTTCAAAAGCTGGAAGATAAATTTCGCGCAGTGTACGCTCGTCAATCTGTACATCTACAAAATCACGATTGGTTTCCTGATTGTTTGCTGCGTAATGTTTTACGCAAGCCATTACATCTTTTTCTTGTAAACCAACCACCAAAGGCACGGCAATTTTTTTATTCAAAAACGGATCTTCAGACATGTATTCGTACGTTCTTCCTCCAAGCGGTGTTCTTACCATATTGATGGCTGGCGAAAGTAACATGTCTTTGTCTCTTGCACGTAATTCTTCTCCTAAACTAGTTCCAAAAGTATGTGCCATTTCAACATTAAAAGTTGCTGCCAAAGCACCTCCTGCTGGATAATACGTTGCAAAATCATTCGTTAAACCAGCTGGTGCCCAATTATCTCTTGAAATTTCCTCACGAACTCCCAACGGACCATCGGCCATTTTTAATTCTGGAATTCCTAAACGTTTCACGCCTGCGTTGGCAAACATGCTGTTACCATGAAGCATTCCAATTTTTTCTTCTAATGTCATTTGCGAAATCAGTTTGTCGATTTCGGCATCATGATCTGTGCTTATTTCTTTTCCAACGTATTCTTCGGTCTCCGCCGAATTTGAAGCCAAAGTCTGTGCATCATTTTTACAAGAAGTAAATAATGAAAAAACCAAAGCTGCTGAAAGGTATACCATTTTGTTTTTCATAGATAGTTAGGTGTTTTGAATTTAAAGATTTTGATTCCTCACGCATCATCTTTAAACCCAGTTAATAATTATATTGTTTGTGGTTTTTTGTTTTTAGTTTATTGTTTTATCAAATTCAGCATTACAACATCATTTTCATTGATTTTGAATTCTCTGCTGAAAGTTCCTTTTCCGTCAATTGTGATTTTTTCTGTGGAAATTGGTGCACCATTATTTTTCTCTTTTAATGAATTGACTTGCTGACGTGTTAACTGACTTGGTTTATTCATCGCTGCATAATCCGCGTAAGCGTCATTTACCTTATATCCAACGTTGTATATTTCTAATACATATTTTCCTTTCTGCATTCCGTCAACCTCAATTTTGACTTTTCCTTTTTCTTTTGATGGAAGATCTTTGATGTAATAAGTTTGATTCAATTCTTTATCGCCAGGATGTGTATTTGTAAAATCCCAAAGTAAAACCTGAACATCGCCTTTTGCATTTTTTGAAGTCCAAGAAGCTTTATCTGAATTTTGAAGTTCTGTTTCACCCAATTTATTCATTAAGAAATAAGAGAAATAAGCCGGTTTTTTAATTCCCTGCGTATTCATTAATCCGAAACCGCCGTGAAAAGGTGTGAATCTCGGGCCAGCTTCTTCAAAAATATCAGTAAAAACCCAATATGACATTGAGTTTGCCGAGTTTCCAACTTGTTTCAATTTCTGCAGAATATAAGCTGCAGAATGATAACTGTCGTGAATTGGATCTGCGGGCGTGTAAGATGAACTCCATTCGGTATAATGCAATTCAAGATTTGGTTTTGTTGAATTTGAAATCTGTTTTCTGGAATTTAAAACGTCTCCGCTTACGCTAAATTCATCTTTACTTAAAATAGTTCCAGAAGTTCCAAATTCATCCAGATAACCATGATTTACACCATAGGCATGCGTTGAAATAAAATCAATCGGAACTTTATTTTCTTCACAAAAAGCAATGGTTTCCGGAACCCATCCTGCGCCAGCCGTTGCTGGTCCGCCGACTTTATATGCGGGATTTACAGCTTTTATACCGCGAGCAGCATAATCGTACAATTTGAAATAATCTGCTTGTGTTCCTGTCCAAAATCCTGGGGTTAAGTTTGGTTCGTTCCAAACTTCGAAATACCACGTTTTTACTTCCTCGTCTCCGTAACGTTCTTTAAAATGTGCGGTTAGATTTCTAATTAAATCTTCCCATTTTTTATAATCTTTTGGCGGAGTTACATTTCCCTTCCACCAAAAAATGGTTTCTTTTCCACTTGCCAAAGCATTCGGCATAAAGCCTAATTCAACAAAAGGTTTCATTTTCAGACTTACAATATAATCGAATAAAACATCCACATATTGGTAGTTGTATTCTGGATTTCCTTTTTCGTCTTCGCGGTAAACGGCCATATCATCTGACAATAAACCATGAAAACGAATGTATTTAAAATCGCATTCTTTTTTTACAATTGCCAATTGCTGCTGCCAATCAGCGCGGAGTCCTTCGTTTGCTCTTCCAGCACCAATGCATTCTTTGAACATCGTATTTAGTTTTCCCGAAGTTTTATTGAAATCGACTTTTATAGTTCGGTTTTCATTTTGCGCGAACGAATGAATCGAAGAAATTAAAACTGTTGCTATTATTAGAAGTTTTTTCATCTGGAAATGGTTTTTATTATCCTAACAGGTTTTAGAAACCTGTTAGGTATCTTTTTCGATTCTTATATATCTTCAAAATATACTGGAATAAATACCTAACAGGTTTTGGAAACCTGTTAGGATAACTCAAATTAAATAATGTCTTACCAAACCCGACAGGTTTTAAAAAGCTGTCGGGTTTAACATCTAACATTTAACTTATAACGTCTAACCTCAATTACAATTTTTTAAATCTCACAGCTCCACCGCCAGCACCGCCTAAATTCAATTTTAAAGAATCTGTAGATTTTACTGTTTTCTTAGAAATTGCTACTGCTTCTGGATTGTTTTTTTGATTTGTTCCTTCTGCATCCACATAAATCTGTGCTTCGTAAGTCGATTTTGGATCTAAGAATGATAAAGAAACATCTACTTTTCTTGGATTTTCATTTGTCAAAGTTCCTAAATACCAGTCAGCGCTGTTTCTGTCTTTTCTTGCTGTTGTAATGTATTCACCAATTTTTCCTTCTAAGATTTTAGTGTCTTCCCAATCTGTTGGAACATCTTTTAGAAATTGTAAAGCTGGTTTTCCTTCGTAGTTTTCAGGAAGATCGGCCAACATTTGAATTGGAGAATAAATCGTAACGTACAATGCCAATTGCTGTCCAACTGTTCCCTGAATTCTTTTTCCTGGATAACCTTGTTTTACCTCAACATCGAAAATTCCAGGTGTGAAATCCATTGGACCAGAAAGTAATCTCGTAAACGGAATAATGCTCAAATGGTTTGGCGGATTTCCTTCGCTCCAAGCGTTGTATTCTTGTCCACGTGCTGCTTCTCTCGAAACCATATTTGGAAAAGTTCTTCTTTCTCCTGTATCTTTAATTGATTCGTGGTATAAAACGGCTAGATCATATTGCGCAGCTTTTTCTAAAATGTATCTGAAATAATTCACTCCAAATTGTCCGAAGTGCATTTGTTTCATGTTTAATTTAGACCCAACGTGACCAATTTTTACCGTGTGAATTCCTAGTTTTTTGTATAAAGCAAAACCTTCATCAACTTCTTTTAAATAGTTAATTAAGTTGGAACCTGTTTCGTGATAACCGATTAATTCGATGTTCTTTTTCTTTCCATATTCAACCACTTTTTCCAAGTCGAAATTGTCAGCGCTTTTCGTGAAACTGAACATGTGCATGCGGTTTTCGTACCAACCTGGCGTCCAACCTTTGTTCCAGCCTTCGATTAATAAATGGTGGAAACCTTCTTTTGCTGTAAAATCCATGTATTCTTCAGCATGTTTTGTCGTTGCGCCTTGTTTGTCGCTTTCCCAGAACGTATATTTCCCGATGTGCATTCCCCACCAAATTCCTAAATATTTATATGGTTTGAAATAGCTGTTTGTGTTTTTTAATTTGTTTGGTTCGTTTAAGTTCAAAACCAAATAAGAAGTAATCAATTCACCAGGATTTTCTCCAATTTGAATCGTTCTCCAAGAAGAAGTGAACGTATCTTTTACACGAACTTTTATTCCGTCAGGCCACGGCACTAAATCCGATTTTAGTTCGGTTCCTTTTGTGTTTACCAAAGTCATACTCGCAAAATCAATCAGGTTTGCTTCGTGGAAACTTAACGCCAATCCACTTTTGCTTTCGATTGTTAACGGAGTTAAAACAGTGTCAAGCGTACTTACCGGAGCATCTTTAAACAAATATTCATCTCGGTTTTCTCTATTTGCTGGAATCCACCACGCTTTTCCGTCTTCTTTTAAGTTAAACGTCGTTTTTTCATCTGTAATGAAAATACTGTCTTTTACATTTTGTTTTGGATAAACATATCGAAACGCCACTCCGTCATCAAAAGCACGAAACTGAATTTGTAGTTTTCTTTTGTTTCCTGTTTTTTGCTGTAGATCAACTACCAACTGATTGTAATTGTTTCTAATATTTTTCTTTTCTCCCCAAACTTGTTCCCAAGTTTCGTCAAACTTTGATGTTTTTGCTCCTTTAATTTCGAAGTTGGTGCTTAAATCTTCGTTTCCTTTCAATACAAATCCCATTTCTGATGGCGTAATCACTTCGGTTTTTCCGTGCGAAACGGCATATTTCGGAGCGTTTTTTACAAGCTCAAATTTGATTTTGTTTTGTCCGTTTGGTGATGACAGTTCGTAAGCATTTTTGTTTTTCTGACTGTAGCCCACTGCAATTGAAAATATTACGGCTGGGAGAATTAGATAGTTTTTCATGTTTTTTTGGTATTATGTTTTTTGCCTAAATGCTGGCTATTTTTTTAAACACATAGAATCATAGTTCATTGAAGTCTTTAAAAGAAAGACGTTTCACTTGTTTCAATTCACATAGCTTTCTATGTGTGAGAAACTAGTTTCTTTCCCAGTTCTTTTATTCACAAAAAAAATCTATGTTTCTATGTGTTTAACTATTTTTATTTTTTTGCCACGAATTACACTAATTTCCACGAATTGAATTTGTGCTAATTTGTGCAATTTGTGGTTGCATATTTTTAACACATAGAATCATAGCTTACTGGAATCTTTAAAGAGGCGTTTCACTAGTTTAAATTCACATAGTTTTTCTATGTGTTAGAAACTAGTTTCTCTCCCAGTTCTTTTATTCACAAAAAAAAATCTATGTTTCTATGTGTTTAAATATTTTTATTTCTCTCGAAGATTTTGCAGATTGAGCGGATTTTTTTTAATCTTTTCTAATCCTTTAATCTGTGGCATTATTTATTTCACCACAAATTCCGCAAATTTTTACAAATTCAATTCGTGGAAATTAGTGCAATTCGTGGCAGTTTTTTTTCACAATTCAATTCGTGGAAATTCGTGCAATTCGTGTTTCACTTTTTATTTTGCCCACTCCGTTTTAAAAGTGGTTTTTCCGTTTAATGGATTTGCGGCTACCTCAAAATTGTTTCCGTTTTTGTTCACTTTTATTTCTTGTACTGCATTGCCTTCTGGTAAAAATACTTTGGCTGTCGCCGAAGTTGTTTTATCGCTTGCAAATACTTTTAAAGTCAGTTTGCTCCAATCCATATCTTTTGTAGACTGCGCTAAACCGATGTGTGGAATTGCAGTTCCGTCTTTAACCAAAACAATAATCGGAATTTCGCCTGCTTTGATTTTATGCCATCCTGATTGGTATACTTTTTTAGTTTGATAATCAATCCACGTTCCTTCAGGAAGATAAACATCTCTTTCTTCAACTTCTTCAAAAAGCGGTGCAACCAACATACTTGAACCAAATAAATATTGATTATCAACCAACCAAGCCCCCGGATCATTTGGATATTCTACGAATAAGGCACGCATCATTGGCAATCCTTTTTCTGAACTTTCTTTCGCTTGAGCGTAGATATAGGGCATTAATTCGTAACGCATATTATCAGCTTTTCTAAATCCTTCCAAGAAATCTTTGCTGTACAACCAAGGTTCGCGAGGCGGTTCTCCGTGGCTTCTTACGTGCGAAGTCAACATTCCGAATGGTGTCCATCTTCTGTAAATATTCTCAGGCGATTTTGTTGCGAAACCTCCAACATCATGACTCCAAAAACTGAATCCGCTAAGACCTAATGAAAGTCCGCCGCGTAATTCCGCCGACATTGCCCCGTTTGTAGTTTCAGAATCTCCTCCCCAATGTAAAGGATAACGCTGCGATCCTGCCCACGTACTTCTCGCCCAGATTAAAGTATAACCTTTTTCTTTCTGAGTGATTTCAGCAACGGCTTTATTGTATCGTAATGGATATAAATTGTGCTCATAAAAACCAGTTCTTCCCGAATGGTAAATTCCGTCTGGCGGTGCCGCTTCTCCAAAATCTACTTTGAAAACCGCGACTCCTTCATCAAATAACTTTTTCAATTTTCCTTGGTACCAAGAAACCGTTTCAGGGTTTGAGAAATCTAAAACAGCATCTTCATAAGGAAGATTTCCTTTTCTGTCTCTCACTGCCAAGTTTTTATCCATAATTTCTGGAAACAAAGTATTCTTTGGCGTGAAATATGGCAATTGCCAAAGACAAACTTGGAAACCGTCTTTTTTCAAATCAGACATCATTTTTGTTGCATCTGGGAAACGAGATTTTGCAAACTCATAGTTGTTTCTCCAATCTACATCAAACCAACCTGTATCAAAGTGAATTACATCTGTTGGGATTTTGTATTTACGTAAATCTTGAGCAACTTGACGTCCTTCTTTTTCTGAGAAATAGGTAATTCGGCTCATCCAAAAACCAAATGACCAAAGTGGCGGCATGGCAGCTTTTCCAGTTAAATCGGTATATTGATCTAAAATATCTTTTGGTTCTCCGATGAAGAAAAATAAATCGGCTTCGTCATCTCCAATGTACATTTCGTTGGCACTTCCAAAATATTTTCCGAAATCCACTGTGATTGGTGTGGAATGGTGCATGAAAACGCCGTAACCGCGACTGCTCATGTAAAATGGAATCGGTTTGTACATGGTTTCATTCTGGATTCCGTTGGCATCATCAGCCCATAAAACTATTTTTTGACCGCGTTTGTTGAATTGTGTAAATGATTCGCCGCAACCAAATATTTTTTCGTCCGGCTCTAAACTGAACGCCGCGCCCATACTTCTTGAATAATCGCTATTTCTACGGACATAAGAAAACGGAAGTGTTGGTGTATAGGTGTTTTTAAAGTCTGTATCGTGAAGCGTGCTTGTCAGTAATTTTCCTTTTTCATCGTAGATTTTTACGTGCCAAGGTTTTGTCAAAATTTCGACTTTTCCGTGTTTGCTTGTGTAGCTGTGTCCGCCTTCGATTTTAGAGTATTTCCATAATTCTGGATGATTCGGAGCAACTCCGTCAACCAACATTAGAGATGCTGCCTGCGGATGAAATTGTGGTCCAGAAGTCGTTTTTATTCTAATTGTTCTGTCTGAAACAAACTGAATTTCAAATGGCAAAACAGGAGATTCTGCGTATTCTGTTGTTGGAAATTCGTTTGCTTTTTCAACATCTGGTTTCATCATCATATTGTTGAAAGCCTGACGTGTTTTATAATTGTAGCGTAGATATTTTATCGTTCCTTTTCCTGTTGCAGGATCAAAAGAAGCCAATTCATCTGCGAAATAAAAAGTGTTCAGATAGTTCTGAAAATCTTTACTGATATCGATTGGTGCATTCAGCACATCTGCGTTTTGAATTTGAGCTGATGCTTTTGGCGTCAAAACAAATCCAAGCATAAAAGCTGAAAA
>NZ_CAMLIX010000152.1 GCF_946479975.1 uncultured Flavobacterium sp. | reverse complement strand
AACCTAAAACTTAGAATCAATAATCTCTTCCATTTCCTGCTGAACTTTTAAAGCTTCTTCTCTAGCCTTTTCAGCAAAATCAGTTCCGTTAGAAGCGTAGATAATTGCTCTTGCAGAATTTACTAAAAGACCAATTTTATCATTCATTCCGTATTTGCAAACTTCAGATAAACTGCCACCTTGCGCTCCAATTCCTGGAACTAGTAAAAAGCTGTCTGGAACAATTTTTCTAATTTCGGCAAAATATTCTGCTTTTGTAGCGCCTACAACATACATTAAGTTTTCACTGTTTTTCCAAGTTTTAGAAGTTTCTAGAACTTGTTTGTACAATTCTTTTCCGTTGGTGTTTAAAGTCTGAAAATCAAATGCACCTTCGTTAGACGTTAATGCCAGCATTATAGTATGTTTGTTTTCAAAAGCAAGAAAAGGTTCAACAGAATCTTTTCCCATATAGGGTGCAACAGTTACACTATCAAAATTCAAATCTTCAAAAAAAGCTTTTGCATACATACTAGAAGTATTTCCGATATCACCGCGTTTTGCATCTGCAATGGTGAAAATCTCAGGATAATTCTCGTTGATGTAATTAATTGTTTTCTGCAAAGACATCCATCCTTTTATTCCATATGCTTCAAAAAATGCTGTATTTGGTTTATATCCTACAGTTAAATCATGAGTTGCATCAATTATGGCTTTATTAAATTCAAAGATTGGATCTTCTGTCTGTAATAAATGCTGCGGTATTTTAGCTAAATCTGGATCGAGACCCACACATAAAAATGATTTTTTTTGAAGAATTTGCTCGTGTAGTTGTTGTGTTGTCATATTGTATTTTTGATAGTGCGGCAAAATTACAAATTATAATTGTGAATTGTAAGTGATGGTCTGTAATTGGTTACCATAGAAAATAGAAATGTATAATACTACCCTCAAGCAAAATTTAACTCAAAAATGAAAATTATGCAGCAGTTGACAAAATAAATGTAACAAATGCCAAAACCATTATTCGCAATTTTACATTATAATTTTAAAAATTAAATATCATGAATAGTACAGAGATAAAAGGAAACTGGAACGAGTTGAAAGGGAAATTGAAACAGAAATATGCTGATCTTACTGATGACGATTTATTATATGAAGAAGGAAAAGAAGATGAGATGTACGGAAAAATTCAACAAAAACTAGGTCAAACTAAAGAAGAATTTCATAAAGTCTTATCTGATTTGTAAGTCCTTACAACTCAGCAAGGAAATACCGTCTAGTAAAAAATATTAGACGGTATTTTTTTGATAATTTTATTTTAAAATGCATTTAACTTATAATTCTAAGCTATTATTAAGCAAAAACACCAAATAATTTAAGTATCTTTAACCAAATTTCTATATAATGAAACTATTTATAAAGTTCGACATTAACACCATTTGCTCGCTTTATCTAAAACAGAATCTAGAACAAAATAACATCAATTTTACGACTCTAGGATTTGGAGAAATCGAGATTGAAGACAATATAGATGCCGAAGCACTTGAGAATTTAAAAAGCAAATTAAGTCCTTGTGGTTTTGAAGTAGTTGAAAATCAAAAGAGTGTACTGGTTCAAAAAATAAAAGATGCTATTATTGAACTTGTCTTTATGGACGACAGTAATAACTATAAAAGTTCTGTGTTTTTGGCCGAAAAGCTAAACCATAGTTATGGTTATTTATCAAATGTTTTCTCAGAAGTAACCTATTCTTCTATTGAAAACTTTATTATTTTACAAAAAATTGAAAGAGCAAAACAATTGATAATTATCAATGAAATGAGTTTGACGGAAATTGCGTTTTTACTAAATTACTCGAGTGTTGCGCATTTGAGTACGCAGTTTAAAAACACAACAGGAATTACGCCGTCTGCTTTCCAGAGAATTATTAAGAAACGAAGAGAAAATTTAAAATAAAAACCTAAATACCACTTACAAATGCAGAAAAACGCATTACACATTTTACTTGCCGATGATGATGAAGATGATCGTCTTTTCTTTAAAGATGCTTTTGAAGAAATAAAAATACAGACGAACGTAAATTTTGTTCATGACGGAATGCAGCTCATGGATCATTTACTGAATACTGATAATAAACTTCCAGATATCTTGTTCCTGGATTTGAACATGCCTAAAAAAACAGGTAAAGAATGTTTAATTGAAATTAAAAAAACAGAACATTTAAAAGATATTATCATTGCAATTTATTCTACTTCTTCTTCTGAAGAAGATATTGAAGACACCTTTATTCAAGGCGCAAATATTTACATCAAGAAACCAAGTGATTTTAACACACTTAAAAAAATAATTAACGAAGTCGTAACGGTAAACTGGCATTATCATACTTCTGGACTTAACCGTGATAATTTCTTGCTGCGACTAAAATAAGAGCCCTAATAAATGAAGTGGATCCCAAATTTTAATTCTTCAAACTCTTTGAGAGTTATTTTTGTAATCGCAGTTTTCATTCTGTTATTTCTTTCTTCAATTTCTTACAAACATAATCAGGACTTGAATGAGTCGAGTAAACTGGTTATGCATACTTACGAAATAAACATCCAGCTCGAACGATTAATGTCGGCTATTAAAGATGCAGAAACGGGCCAGCGAGGTTATATTATTACCCGCAACGCCCGTTTTCTAACACCTTATATTTATTCGCGAGATAAAGTAAATACTTCTTTTATTACTTTAAAAAAACTGACTGCCGATAATGCAGAACAGCAAAGAAACCTTCAAAATTTATTTAAACTCATTACCCAGCGTTTTATTTCTTTTGAAAACTGTTTAAAATACAGCGATCCAAAAACATACGACAAAAGAAAATTAGACAATCATATGTTTGGCGGTAGAATCTTGATGGAAAATATCCGTTTCAAGGTTGATGAAATGAATGATATCGAGAAGACCTTTCTAAAAAAAAGACTTAAAAAATATGATTCTGAAATCTCATTAAGTCCGCTTTTTTCTGTTTCATTATTTTTAGTGGCTTTATGTTTCATTTTATTGGCCTACAGACAAATAAGCCGTGATTTTGAACGTCTAAAAATCTTCAACAAAAAACTTTTAATTTCTACAGGATTAATTGCAGAATCTGAAAGCATTGGAAATTTCAGCACTTGGCAATGGGATTTAGATACTGATAATATTGATTACTCAGACAATCAGTATCGCTTGCTAGGGCACGAACCTAATTCTTTTATTCCAACTAAAGCTACTCTATTAAAATTTGTTCACCCTGACGACAAAGAGACATTTGCCGAATATATGGACTCTATCGTAGATAAAAAACGTCCTCCGTTTGTGTACTATAAAATTATAAGACCAGATCACGAAGTCCGTTATTTTAAAACCACAGGTAAAATTGTTACGGATCAGCAAGGAAGCAAAATCCTACTCGGAATTAATTTTGATATTACAGACGAACACTTATTAAATATAGAACTTCAGGAACGAAATAAAGAACTTGAAAAAAGCAATAAAGAACTAGCATCATTCAATCATGTTGCGAGCCACGATTTGCAGGAACCTCTTAGAAAAATCCAAACCTTTATTTCTAGAGTTCCAGAGGCAGATAAAGCTATAATGTCTGACTCGGCTAAAAATTATATCTCAAAAATTGAAAGTTCAGCAAAAAGAATGCGCGTTTTAATTGATGATCTTCTTTTGTTTTCGCGAACTAATACGACCAAAAAAGAATTCATTAAAACAAATCTTAATGAACTTCTAGAAAACGCAGAATCTGAACTAGGAGAAATTATTGAGGAAAAGAAGGCAGTTATTAATGCTGACAAGCTTCCAAAATTATCTGTTATTCCATATCAAATCGAGCAGTTGTTTATCAATTTAATTGGAAACTCATTAAAATACAGCCGACCAGAGGTAAATCCCGACATTTCGATTACAAGCGAAAAAGTAAATGCATCAGATTATTCGGAAATACTAGAACAATCGATCAAGAAATTTCATAAAATTACTTTTACAGATAACGGAATGGGATTTGATCCTCAGTTTAAAGAAACTATTTTTATTTTATTTCAAAGACTGCATTCTAAAACAGATTATCCCGGCACTGGAATTGGTTTAGCGATTTGTAAAAAAATTGTTGAAAATCATAAAGGACATATTACAGCCGATAGTACTATTGGAAAAGGTTCAGAGTTTACCGTTTTTCTTCCAGATTAGATTTTAATTAATTCTAAAACCATAAAAACAAAAAAGAGCTTACACATTATTTATTGTAAGAAAAAAAATCTCTTCATTATACCCTAAATAGAAAAAGAAATTATAGAAAACTATAATTTCTTTTTTTTTGCTCTAAACCAAAAATCTACAAACCATTGATTTTAAAGGGCAAATCCTTAAAAAATATGGATTATGGGAATTATATAACGTTTCATTTTTATGCTGTAAAGTAAAATCTTCCATTCGTTAGCATCTTTGTAATGTAATACTTGAGGAAATAATAATGAATGTAATTCCCGTTTTAAAAGCTTCAATTTTTAAAGTTTTTTTCTTTACCCTATTAGTATTCTGCTTTTCATCTTGCAGAAAAATTAATCCGATAGAAAACTCTTTAAGAAGCCAAGTTTTGACAATATCGGAGAAGGAAGAAACAGAAGCTTCTTTTTTTATCTCAACGGCAAAAATTACTCAATCTATAATTTCTAAGAGTCAAATTGCACAACAAAAAAGTTCAGACGCCATTGTTCAAGAATTGGGAAAACGAATTGAATTTCAAGAAAATCAAATTTTGAACGAAATATCAGAACTGGCCACTTTAAAGCTCATTGTTGTTACTGAAATAAATGCCACACACAAACGAGACCTGTACAACCTCGTTGATGCAAACGGCAGCGATTTTAATTATATCTATTTAAATGCAATAAATGAGGCATTAAAAAAACAGATTGAGTTATTTGAAACTATTTCAAGAGAAACAAACGACAAACAGATCCTGCAAGTGGTTTTAAGATATCTGCCTGAACAATATAAGCTCTTACGAGAGATAGAAAGAATTAAAAAAGAAAATGTATAACAGCCTATTATCAATCTATTAATTAAATTTTTTACTATGAAAATGCAAAACAATTTTTTATGCGCCTTAACACTTTTTTTAACAGCTTCATTTGGAATGCTGCACGCTCAGGACACTAATGTAACTACCGAGTTCGGTGTTAAAGGAGGATTCAACATGTCTAACCTAATTGATAGTGGTGACGACGTTAATGACAACAATGTTTTATACGGATTTAATGCCGGGTTTTATGCTACACTTCCTATTTCAGATTTTGTAGCTATTCAGCCAGAGCTTTTATTCACTACTAAAGGTGCTGAGTTAGAATATAACAATGTTTTAGAAGGAAATGCAAAATTCAGATTGAACTATATTGAACTTCCTTTATTAGTAAGAGTAAACATTACTAAAAACTTTAATTTACAAGCTGGTGGATATGCATCATATTTAGTAAGTTCTAAAGTTACTGGCGACGGAGACATTGCATTTGATGAAGCAATCGACACAGACGATCTTAACAAATTTGATGCTGGTATAGCTGCAGGTGTTGGAGTAGATTTCGACCCAATCAGCATTGGTGTTCGTTATAATTATGGTTTAACAACAATTGGTAAAGAAAGAACAATTGGAGGAACAACCTACACATTTCCAGATGTTAGAAACAGTAACCTTACTTTATACCTTTCTTACAAGTTAAACTAATAAGAAATAATTAATTATAAACCATTAAAATAAAAAACCATGTCTAACTTATTATATACAATCGCGGTGATTCTAGTTATACTTTGGGCTCTAGGGTTCTTTGTTTACAGTTTCGGAAGTATTATTCATATACTTTTAGTAATCGCCATTATCGCAGTTCTTTTTAGACTTATTAAAGGTCGAGAAATATAAGCCAATTTTTAAATCAACAAATTATTAAATATTAATCAACTAAATCAATTATTATGAAAGCAAGTAGCACAATTTTAGGAATTTTAGGAGCCGCAGCGGCGGGAGCGTTTATAGGAGTTTTATTTGCACCAGATAAAGGTTCAAATACAAGAAAAAAAATCAAAGATAAATCGAAAGATTACGGAGATAACATTAAAACAAAATTTGATGGTGTTGTAAGTACGATTACTTCAAACGGTAAAGATATTATCGAAGAAGGAAAATCTAAACTTAACCAAGTGAAAGATGATTTCAACGCAATTAAAGATGAAGCTAAAACAGTAAAATCTAACTATTAATCACCGTATTAATTAGTGAAATTTTCAAACCATAAAACCCTATATCATGGAACCAAATGCAACAACAAACGAGAATCTTAATCTTTACGAAAAAGCTGAAAACTATGCTAAAACAAGTTTAGAATTACTAAAACTAAAAACAGTATGTTCAGTGGCTGATGGTGTATCATCATTGGCATCGAAGATAGCAATCGGGATTGTTGTTGCATTTTTTACTTTGTTTCTTAATATAGGGATTAGCTTATGGATTGGTAAAGAACTTGGAGAGTATTATTACGGTTTTTTTATTATGGCATTGTTTTATTTGCTTGTTGCAGTAATCGTAGTAAAATCACATCATAAAATCATAAAAACTCCTATAGGTAATTCTCTTATATCAAGTATATTAAAAGAAACTAAAAACTAAAGATTTAATTTATTAATACTAAAGACTAACCTATGGAGGCTATACAAAATATTGATCAATTAAATCAAAAAATTCAAGAATTAGAAGTTCGTCAAGATACAGAATGGTGCGCTATAAAAGATCATGTTGATGAAATTAAAGAAGACCTAAAACCACTTAACCTAATTCGTAATACGGTAGAAGAAATCAACGAAACGATTGGTTTTAAAAGCCATATGGCACAAGCTGCTATAAGTATCGGAATTGGGTATGTTGCAAAACGATTTATAGTCGGAAAAGGTGATACTATGTTTAAAGGAATCTTAGGCACAATTGTACAGCTTGTGGTAACCAATTTGGTTGCTAAACCACAAGACCAAACTTCACATGAAACTTCTGAACAAGAAGCTTCATCACAATATTAAACTTCGAAGAGTATTTGTCGAACTAAATTTATGTATTATGGAAAAGCTAAACAATATAATATTAAAAAATGGTGTATACGTTTACTCGAATCTATATAAATGTTTTGAATATACAAGAGTATTTTTAGGTATCTAACATTCATTATACGCTTTTTGGGGAAGCGGTTAATGAAGATAAGACCTTCACTATATATGCAAAAAAAAGCAGAATCTACCTTTGGGGTTTATTCTGCTTTTTTTTTGAAAGTTTGTAAGAGGCTGAGAAGCTAAGTTTCTAAGTTTTACTTTTGAATTTAATAATAACTTTACGTATGTTATATATGCAAAAAAGCAGAATTTACCTTTTGGGTATATTCTGCTTTTTTTTTGAAAGTTGCTAAGAAGCTAAGTTTCTAAGTTTTTTTACCTTTAAACAAGAAACTAAACTTTCATTACAATCTATTTTCAAATGTAGAACCTATGTGTTTAATTTCGGTTCTTCTATTTTCTGCTCTTCCTGCTGCAGTTTTATTTGTTGCAACTGGATTAAGCGGACCAAATCCGTGTGACTCTAAATTTTCTGCTGGAACACCTCTTGAAACCAATGCTTTTCTAACGGCCTCAGCTCTATCTTCAGACAATTTCTGGTTCAATTTTGCTGATCCTGTACTATCTGTATATCCGTCAATGCTGAATTTTGCGTTTGGATAATTTTTAAGAATTTCTCTAATCGCGTCTAATCTTTTTGGTGTTAAAGCATCTTTAGTCTTAAACGTAGCTTTTCCAGTATCAAAGTAAACTGCTCTTGCCTGAATTTTTAATTCGTCTAAAACCTCTTTTGTAACCTCTGGACAACCTCTATTACTTGCCGGTCCAGGAATTGTAGGACAATCATCGTCTTTATCCATAATACCATCTTTATCAGCATCTAAAATAGGACAACCTTTATTACTTGCTGGACCAGCCTGATTTGGACAAGCATCATCTTTATCTAAAATACCATCTCCGTCAGTATCTGCCCATGGACATCCATTATTTTCTTTTGGGCCTGCTTGGTTCGGACATTTATCATCTTTATCAGCAACACCGTCACCATCAGCATCTGGCCAAGGACAACCCTTGTTATCAATTGCACCCGCAACTGTAGGACAAGCATCATCTTTGTCTAAAACACCATCATTATCCTGATCTTGATCTTTTATTCTTTTTTGTAAAATCGGAATTTTAATACCTAAGTGAACATCTGCAGCTTTAGAATTTTTAGAAACTAAATTACTAACCACAGAACCAGAACCTAAGAAGAAATATCCTGCACGCAACCCAGCTCCTACTTGAGTGCCACTGTATTCCATCCATGTAACAGGAACATAAAAACTAAACCATCTGCTCTCATAACGAGGAGTTAAACTAACTCTGTTGCCAATGCTTATAGCGTTCAATCTGTCTCTGTCTATTAAATTCACATCACCATTTAAGTTTACATAGAACTTCTTGTAAGCATTGTAATCTAAATCTGCATGAAAAGCGGTTGGTAAATTTGTTGTACCTCCTTTTGTGGTTGAGATTTTCTTGTAGTTCGTATTCATAAACTCATAAAAATCTCCCATATTATCAAACTTATCTTGAGAGATAACACCATCAACATTATAAGTATCTAATCTTCTGTCTTTGTAATTAATAGAACCTAAATCTGTGATAGATGCACCAAAACGGATTTTATACTTGTTTACATCTCTATTTAAATTGTTACTTTTTGAATCATCTGCTCTATAATCTGGTCTCCATTCGTATACAAAACCAAGATCAAAACCAACACCAGATCCGTTAGAATTAGTTTTCAAGGTTTTGTTAGCTTCAAAATCCTGACTTGCCCCAATGGTTAATTCTCCTGCAGTACGTACAAAATTCAGCTTAGCATTATCAGGTGCATACGTATTTCTTTCATATTGCAAATAAAGATCTTTTCCTTGTGCGTAACCGTTTGCAATACCTTGTAAATATTTAGCAGTAATACCTCCTTTTACAAAATGTGCTCCTTTTTGATATAACACGGCAGCATAAGAAATTCCAACCTCGCCCCAAGAATTTGAAGCTGCGATAGGGTTATTGTGTTCGTATTTAAAATTGTCTGCTTCGCTCAAACCTCCTGCAAACTGATCAACAACATAACCATTGATTCTAGAAAAGCTAGAAACCGATCTCGCTCTAGTAAAAACAGCCAAACTATGATTTGGAGCCAGATTAAACATAACAGACGGTCCCATTATATCTGCATTTACAATTCCGTGGTTATTTAAAGAAAATGATTTTTTTGACTGTGTATCAAAATCATAATTCCCTTTGAACAAATCTGACATTTTAACTCCGTATAAATCATTTCCTCCAAGTCCGCTTACAGACAATAAATTGATATCTGCCCTAAAACGAGAATCTGCAATAGATGCGGGATTAAACAAAACACTTTGAACTCCAGCATAATTATCTGGTGTATACCCAATATACGACTGTGCATTTGCTTTTGTAAAAGCTGCCAAAATCGCTACTGAAAATAAAATTTTTCTCATTATTCTAATTTTAGTTTAATATAAAAACAATTATTTAAAAGTAAGATTAAACTTATTTTTAAAAAACGCGAATGTAAGAAAAAGCATTTAATAAAACATTAACAGTTTTTAAATTTTATAAAAAAAGCAGAATCTGTCTTTCGACAAATCCTGCTTTTTGTATGTTGCTAAGATGTTGAGATACTTAGTTCTTACTATCTTTCCTTAGAAACTTAGAACCTCAGCACCTTAGAACCTTTTATTTATAATTTTGATAAATTGGTAATTTCAAACCAACATACACATTTGCTGCCTTTGAATTGTTTGAAAACAAATTAGACACCAAAGAACCAGAACCAATAAAAATTGGACCCGCTCTAAAACCCGTTCCTATTTGAGTACCGCTGTATTCCATATACGTTACTGGAAGATAAAAACTAAACTGTCTTGTTTCGTATCTTGGCGTAAAAGTAACCGAATTTGCAATTGTAGTTCCGTTGAGTTTATTGGCGTTTACCAAACTAAAATCACCGCTTAAATTCAAGTAAAATTTATTGTCGATATTCCAGTCAAAGTTGGTGTGAAGTGCCGTTGGCAGATTGGCTTTTACTGCTTTTCTTGAAGAAGTTTTAGTGTAATTTTTATCAAAAAATTCGAAAATATCTTCTGCATCCTCAATATCTTCCTGCGTTACCCTTCCGTTTAAATTATAAGTATTCTCTGTTATGTTATTATAATTAAGACTTCCAATATCAGTTACAGATGCAGCCGCTTTAAACTTGTAACGGTTTCCGACACAAGTATGGCAATTCGTACGGTATTCGTATGTAAAACCTAAATCCAAGCCCACTCCAGCCGAAGACGGATCGAACTTTTGTTTTTCGCCATTTGCATAATCATAACTTGCTGCAGTTCTCAAAGTTCCAGTAGAATAATATTCGCTCAATGCAGGATTTATAGCATTTCTATTAAAAGCTACGCTCAAATCGGTTCCGTTGATGTAGCTGTTTGCACCAGCCATTAAATATTTAACCGTAAGACCACCTTTTACAAAATGATCGTCTCTATCTAACAAAACAGTTCCGTAAGAAGCGCCAATTTCTGCCCACGAATTTGTAACCCCATTCGGATTTCCGCCAGTAATCATAAAGCTGTTCGAAACATCAAGATCTTTATTTACCTCGTCAACAAGTTCACCATTAACACCTACCAGATTGGTTACACTTCGCACTCTTGTAAAAAGAGCAATACTGTGCACAGGCGTAATATTCAGCGTAAAAGAAGGCCCGAGAATATCCAGATTTAAATTTCCTCTATTGTTTGATTTGAAATTTTTGCTCGCGTCAACATCCAAATTATAATCCCCGTCTAAAGCATCTAAAATATTGATTCCGTACAAATCATTTTGCCCGGTAGCACTTACAGAGCCAAGCGTAACATCAGATCTGTACTTGGAGTCTACAACAGCCGACGGATTAAATAACACACCTTGAATTCCAGCATAATTATCATCTCGGAATCCGAAATAGGATTGTGACCGTGCATAAAAAAAGCTCCCAAAGAAGCATAGTAATAGTAAAGTTTTCTTCATAGAATTTAAAATAGATTGGTTTTGGTACAGCAAATATGAAGCAAAAAAAATTAAAAAAAAACTTCACGAATTATGATTTCGTTAAGTTTCTTTTTAAGCTTATAAGGTGCTAAGATACTTAGATACTAAGCTTTACAAACAGTATTATTAATCTTACTGCATAATATTTTGCTGTATTATTTATCTTCTGAAAAGATTCAAATATGCTGAGATACCATCCCGAAGTCTCGGGACTAAGTTTTCATTTCATTGACTTTTAAACATAAAAAAAGCCGAACAAAAGTTCGACTTTTTTATTATTTATAAAGACAAAGTATAGAAACCTCTGCCCCTTTGTTACTCTGTCACTTTGAACCTTTAGAAGATTAATACACCTCCGAAGCTTCTTTCAATTTCTCCATATTATTCACCAATTGAAGCTCAGCCACAATTTTCTGAATATCACCATTCATGATGTTTCCTAGATCGTAAAGTGTCAAACCAACTCTGTGATCTGTTACACGACCTTGTGCGTAGTTATACGTACGAATTTTAGCCGAACGGTCACCAGAACTAACCTGAGACGTACGTTTTGTAGCATCCTCAGCTTCTTTCTTAGCCAATTCCATTTCGTACAAACGAGAACGTAAAACCGTTAACGCTTTATCTTTATTTTTATGCTGCGATTTCTGATCCTGACATTGCGCCACCAATCCAGTTGGAATGTGCGTTAAACGTACAGCCGATTTCGTAGTATTTACCGATTGCCCTCCAGGTCCAGACGAACAGAAGAAATCTACACGAACATCGTTCATATCAATTTGAACATCAAACTCTTCTGCTTCTGGTAAAACCATAACTGTAGCCGCCGATGTATGCACACGACCTTGCGTTTCTGTCTGAGGAACACGTTGTACACGGTGAACACCCGCTTCAAACTTCAACGTTCCGTAAACATCCTCTCCGGAAACCTCAAAAATAACCTCTTTGAAACCTCCAGAAGTTCCTTCGTTCATATCTACAACAGAAGTTCTCCAACCCATGCTTTCGCAATATTTGGTATACATTCTGAATAAGTCACCTGCAAAAATACTTGCTTCGTCCCCACCCGTTCCCGCGCGAATCTCCACCATTACGTTTTTAGCATCTTCAGGATCTTTAGGAATCAACATAAATTTGATTTCCTCCTCAAGTTGTGGCAAACGTTCTTTTGCTTCATCCAACTGCATTTTGGCCATTTCGGTCATATCTGCATCACTTCCGTCAGCAATAATTTCGTTTGCTTCGTCAATGTTGGCTAAAACAAGAATGTATTCTTCTCTCTTATCAACCAGCGCTTTAATACTTTTGTATTCCTGGTTAAGCAGTACATAACGTTTTTGATCTGCAATAACATCCGGCTGAATAATCAAATCCGAAATCTCATCAAAACGCTGCTTTA